>JACCRA010000394.1 GCA_013813825.1 Pyrinomonadaceae bacterium
CGCCGCAATAAGTCTGCGGGATGAAACCGTAAGGCATCGGGCACAGTGAAGAATAGCGTTGCGGGCGGTCGAGTCGGAGATGGCCGGAGACCTTGTCTAATTCATACTTGACCGTATCCGTGGGGACCAGTTCGATGTAGGCGTTGACCACGGCCGGCGCATTCTCTCCGGGAGCGACGCCGTGCCACGGATGCGCTTGAAAAAGCGTGGCGAGCAAATCGTTGAGTGAACTGTCATCAGTTAACATTTCGATGTTCCCCGTTTGGTTAAGCGTAGCAGCCGACTGCTCTTCACCTAATGCGCGACTCTTTTTTAGTCCCGTAGGGGCGAATGACAATAGCCCAGCGATTTATCGCTGGGGACCAAGTAGCATTTGGTTGTCAGTCCCGTAGGGACGGCTGAAACTTCAGTCGTCCCTACGGGACTGAAGATAATTTCCCACTAACTTCCCAGCGATAAATCGCTGGGCTATTACCAAATGCTCCTAACGGAGCAGCAAGAAGTCGCATATTGGGTCTCTTTGCTCATGCGACGCACACCGCACTTGACAGCGCGTTCAGCGTTTGAGCGCGAGAGTCAGGCCGTCGGCCAGCGGAATCATACTTAACGCGACGCGCTCATCCTGCCGGAGTTTGAGGTTGAAAGCGCGGAGCGCCACTGTGTCCGGCTCTTGCTCCTGAGCGTCCGCAACATGCCCCGACCACAGCACGTTGTCAACGGCGATCAGCCCCCCGGCTCTGATGAGTGTGAGCGCCCGTTCGTAGTAGCTCTCATAGTTAGTTTTATCGGCATCGATGAAAGCGAAGTCGAATGTTTCCGCTTGGCCGTCGGCGATCAGTTCATCCAGCGTTTCGAGGGCCGGCGCGAGCCGGAGCTTGATCTTTTCAGCGACGCCCGCCGCCGCCCAATAGCGCCGTGCGATTCGCGTCCATTCCTCGCTAATGTCACAGGCGACAACCTTACCGCCCGGCGGCAGCGCCAGAGCGACACACAGAGAGCTGTAGCCGGTAAAGACCCCGATCTCAAGAGTCTTCGAGGCGTTCATCAATTGCACCAGTAGCGCGAGGAACTGCCCCTGTTCCGGCGAGATTTGCATTTGCGCCATCGGCAGCGCGGAAGTTTCATCGCGCAACTGCCGCAAAACATCCGGCTCGCGCAACGAGACAGCTTGCAGGTATTCGTACAGACGATCATCTAATGAAAGAAATTTACCCGACATAATTTTCAACCCTCGCGAGACCTACTTGCCCGATAGCGTTTTTTAGTTATGCGACCAACCACAAGAGAAACAGTTCACGCAAAGACGCAAGGCGCAAAGAAGATAAGTCGCACCCGAACTACACACAACCATCAGCCGGCTTGACCCGACACGCTGATGCCGGATGCCATGTGCTAAAATTCCGCGCGCCGGTTCGGTACAACAGAGTGTTTTCGGTCATTGTTCGCCGTCTCTCGTTCATCGTCAAGTAGTCATGTCGGCTTCCGCTCAAACCCAACTCGCCGCGTCGTCGCCGGCGGCCAAGGCTCAGGTCGTCTCGCTGCGCTGGATCATCAGCGCGCGCGCCGATCTCGTGTGGTTCATTGGTTCGGTCGTGTCGAGCTACGCGCTGCTGGTACTGCACCTGAGCGAATTGATTCCCGTGTGGTGGCTGGTCGCGGGGTGGGCGATTCTGATCGATGCCCCGCATCTCTTCGGCACCTTCTCACGCACTTACTTTGATCGCGAGGAGCGGCAGGCGCGGCGGCGGCTGTTATGGGGATCGCTGGCCTTTTTCGCGATTGGTCCCCTGATGGTGCTCGCCGGCTACGCATTGCTCTTCTTCTTCCTCGCCGCGCTGTGGGCTTACTACCATCTCGTCAAGCAGCACTACGGCTTCATGGTGCTGTACAAAAAGAAGAACGCTGACCTCGCGTCCGCCGACAACGCGCTCGACCGTCTGTTTATTCTCGTCGCCTTGTCCTACCCGTTTGTCGCCTTCGTCGCGCGTGAACCGGAGGCGCTGGCGCGCGTCCCGGCCCGGCTCGCGGGCGCGTTCAAGTTCTTGGACGCCGCGTTGCTGATGGCGACCATCCTCGTCGCTCTCGTCTGGCTCGCCCGCCAAGTGTGGCGCGCCATTAAAGGCGAGCCGCTCAACGTCCCGAAGTATCTGCTGCTTGCGGCGGCTGTCCCGATGCACTGGGTCGTGCTGCTGACGCCGATGCCGCACAAGCCGCTCGCCATCGTCGCGATCCTGACGATTTATCACAACCTGCAATACCACCGCTTGATCTGGTTTCATAATCAGAAGTACCAGCGCGGGGCCGAGAGCCGCGAGCGCCACGGCGCGGCGGCGGAATTTATTAGCCGCCGGCTGCTTTACTATGTGGCCTTCGGCGTCCTCTTCGGCCTCTGGTATCAACTGCCGCGCCGCCTCGTCGGCGACATCAACGGCGCGCAATCCACACTAACGCAAACAATCGCCGCCTTCTTCTGGGGCTACGCCTTCATCCACTACTACCTCGACTCGAAAATCTGGCGCGTCCGCCGCGATCCGTCTGTCGGCAAGGCGCTACGAATGGACTAAAAAAGCGCTGAGTGATGTGTGCTGAGTTAAGACAAATGCTTTTACTCAGCACTCATTACTTTCTCTCGCACCAGTCGCGGGTGATGTAGTGGCGGTAGTCGAAGAGTTTTCGCAGTCGTGGCGTGATGAGCAACGGGGTGGCGAGGCGACCGAGGAAGTTGAGCGGCGGTTCGTACTCGATCTCGTCGCGCAAGGTGGCGCCGTCCGGGTGCGGTTCGATGAGGTGGCGGTGACGCCAGCGGCGGAAGGGGCCGGAGATTTGCACGTCCTCGAACATCCGCGGCGGATCGTAAGCCGTGTGGCGCGCGACCCAACGAGCTGGGAGCAAGCCGAAAATTTTCGTCTCGATGATCGCTTCGGAGCCGATCTGCGAGATGTCCGCCCGCTGGACGACGCGCCCGCTCTCCCACGGCGGCATCAGTCGCAGGATCGCGTCCGGCAGTTCGTGGAAGGCAAACACGCGCTCCGGCGTCGCGCGGATCACACTCTCCTTGCTAAAAGTATGCAGGTCCATAGGCAAAATGCTGGATGCTGAATTGCGGAATGATGAATGTGGAATGAAGAACTAATTGTTTTAATTCATCAATCCGCATTCATTAACTGTTCTTTGTGCTCCTCGCCGTCCTAACTGAGGACGAGCGGTTCGCCATCGGCGGCGGTTTCGAGGTGGACACAACGCCCCCGCAGCGTGTTGACGTGTTCGATTACTCTCCCAGAAACTGTCTTTAATTTTCACCTTTTGCTTCACGTCAGGGGGCGGCCGGAGCGCGCAGCTTTGTGATCGCTTCGCGAATGGCAGGAGCATTTTTTACATTGGGCGATAATTTCAGGTACTGCTCAAGGGCGGAGGCGGCGCGGGCACGATCCCCTTTCTTTTCGTAAAGCCGAGCCAACTGTATTTGCACGTCGGCAAGTTTCCTCTCACTCAACGCAAAGGCGCGCACGAGGTCTTTTTCAGCTTCTGAGTAAATGTAAGACAAGTCGCTAGCAGCGGTTTTATCCTTAGCCGGGTCGATCATGGCAACCTGATCGATGAGGGACGTGCCGCGCTTCAACGGGTACTGTGGATCGCCTGGACTGAGCCGTGCCGCTTCGGCGAAGATGCGCGCCGCCACGGCGTATTTCTGTTGTTGCATCAGGATCATCCCGAACGAGTAAAAGACCCGATCGTCTTTCGGGTTAATCCGGGTAGCTTCGTTCAATTGAACGATCGCGTCATTGAAATTACTCGCTTTGATGAATTCGTTGGCGAGGACGAAACGGGCGTCGAAGTAGTCGGGGAAGATTTTGAGCGCCGCTTGCAGGGCCGCCACGGCCTCTGTCGATTTACCATCTCTTGCGAGCTTGGCTCCTAAGTCGAACGAGTCGCGGGCGGCTTTTGGTACGTTCTGCACGAAGTTGAGACCGGCCCGCGGGGGGCGCCCGCCGCCTTTCGCGTTGAGGGTGATTTCGATGGTGCGGGTTTCGCCGGGGGAGTCCGGACTAGTGGCGCGAAAAAACTCGACGCGCTCAAGAGTTGGATTGAAATCGGGGGCTGAAGCGGCGACGACGTAACTGTTTTCGCCTAAGCCTGAGAAGAAGAAGTCGCCCTCATTATTAGTGACCGTCTGCTGAATGAGCGCGCCGTTGCCGGTTTGCAGATCGACAGTAATGCGCGGCAGATTATAACCCGATGAACTGCGAACTTTGCCGCGAATAGAGTGTCCCTGCGCCCGCGTCACGACCGCGCCAGAAGTGAAGGCCAACAGGAGAAGGCCAAACAGTGTCAGAGCAGCAACGCGATGATTCATGGCGGATTGTCTCCAACGAAAATGAATCGGGAGCAGACTGGCTCAGGTTTCCAAGTTGTAATTGATCCGGCGCGCGGAGTAAAGAAAAAAAGGTGGAGCCATTTTCAGGCTCCACCTTTGGCAAGCACTTGCCATGATCCGGTTAGCGCTTAGAAGCGGAACTTCGCGGCGAACTGGAAGGCACGCGGGCCGCCCGTGCCGAACACGCTGCTGGTGCGGGTCGTCGGACGAAACGGAAGGTTGCGGGCGGAAGAGCCTTCGGGCGCCAGAATCTGGGTGTTGATGTTAGACAGGTTGGCGACATTGAAGAGGTTGAACACCTCGCCAATGAGATCCAGCTTGACCGTCTCGGTAAAGCTGAAAGTCTTGGTCACGCGGACATCCTGCGAAATCACGGAGTCGCTGCCGAGCAACGCGCCTTCCGGCAGCAGGGCCAGCCGGCTGAGGGTTGTGCCCTGTGGGTCGTCGGTACCCGCCAGAGTACTGTTGTAAGCCATGATCAACGCATTCAACTCGCTGACGGATTTGATGGTCGCGGCCGATGCTCCCCGGGCCGGTGCCGGGCAGGTAAGACTGGAAGGTGCCGGTGCCGGAG
>JACCRA010000395.1 GCA_013813825.1 Pyrinomonadaceae bacterium
ATGTTTGTCCCACCGGTTGAAGGAGGGAGTGCCGTCGTGGGAGTTGCCGTCGTTGGCCTCGGAGGGCGTTGCGGGACAATCGGCGGTTGAACGCGCGGCGCGTGCGGCCTCGGTTGCGGTTGCGGAATCGCCGGCGGTGGCGGCGGGGATGATGGCGGCGGGACGCTTGCTCTCGCTTCCGGTGCTCTTTGCCCACCATAGTCTTCGGGGCTGGGGCGGGTTGTTGTGGTCGCGGATGGCCGGGCGCTTTCAGCACGTTCCCGCTCTCTTTTTTCCACATCAGCGTCCGTGACTACGCCGAGCGCCAACGCCCACGAATCGACGGCCCAGCGGGCGGCCTCTTCAGTGAAGGCCAGTTGATCTTCCAGACGCTTCGCGAGTTGAGATAAGAGCAGGGCGCGCGGCATCGCGCTACGCGCCGCCAGCAAGTCCAGCGGGACGCGCTCCTTCAGCGCCCCGATGAGAATGTTGATCTCCCGGCGGTGTGCGCCACACAAGTCCCTGAGTAAGCCTCCGCAACGCCCGGCGTCACTGCACAGGTCGGGGCCGTACTTGTCGATCAGTTCGCGGAGCGTCTGCCGGGGCACGTCGTTCATCGCTGATAAAATCGTCGGCGTCGTGGACGTTGCAACCAACAACTGCGTCCGCCGCCGTCCTGATGATGAATTCGATCTCGTTGAGTGTCTGGAAACATTGATACTACCCGGCTCGCACAAGCGCAAGCGGTCCATCATATTGTGACTTCGCACCGGGCCGCTACCGCCGCCGGTGACGACTGCTTCCGTCGTGTTTTGCCTCACCTCTGCGATGCATGATGTCTGAATGTGACAGGCGCTGAACACGAATGACACTGAGTTGCCAAGCTGACGTGAGACAACAGATGTGCCCGGTGATGTTCTGCGCACCACGCGGAAAGCTCCGGCCCGTTACCCGACACCAAAACTATTTTTGATGAACGTCATGCTGTGAGGTAAAGAATGGATTGCAGAGAGACGGTTGTGTTGATTGTAGGCGCAGGCCGCGGCATTGGTCGCGCCTCTGCCAAACTGTTTGCCGAGGCCGGGGCGAGTCTAATCCTTTCGGCGCGAACCGAAGTGGAATTGTTCGAGCTTGAGGTCGAGCTTGAACAGCAGTTTGGCGGGGCGGCGCTTTCGATCCCTGCCGATGTGACCGACGCGCCGAGCGTGGCGCGGCTCGTCGAAGAGGCCGTCCGCCGTTTCGGCCGCATCGACACGCTCGTTTACGCTGCCGGGGTCGGCGTGCTGAAGCCTTTCGCTGAGACGACCGCGGAAGAGTTTTCGCTGTTGATGCAGACCAACGTCGGGGGCGCATTCAACGTGTGTCAGGCCGTCGTGCCGTTGATGGAGCGACAGAAGTCGGGGCGCATCATCGCCATCCCCGGCATCCTCGGGCGTGCGCCGATGGCGCAGGCCACCGCTTACTGCGCCTCGAAATACGCGCTCACGGGGATGCTCAAGTCCCTCGCCCTCGAAACGAAGCGCGTGGGCATCAAAATCAGTCTCCTTCACTTCGGCGGAGTCAACTCGTCTTTCTGGGACACCATCACGATGCGCGTGCAGCGTGAGCGGATGCTAACTGTCGAGGCCGCCGCCCGCGCCGTCTTCTTCGCCGCGACCCAAGAGGGCGAAGGTGTGCTTGGCGAGTTGGTTTTGCAGCCGGAGTCTCACCAACTGTAAGCGGGTGTTTTAATCGTCACATGGAAATTATTGACGAGCGCACGACGCTCCTGAACGACGCGCGGGAGAACACGAGGGCCCGGTACGTGCTGTACTGGATGCAGATGTTCAAACGGGCGACGCACAACCACGCCTTGAACTTCGCCGCGCGGATGGCTAACGAGCGGGGTCTGCCGCTCGTCGTCTATGAAGGTTTGAAGTATTACTACCCGTGGGCCAACGACCGCCTGCACACCTTCATTCTGGAGGGCGTCGCGGAGAAGCGCGAGGAGTTTGAGAGGCGAGGCATTCGCTACGTCTTTTACCTTCAGCGACACGCGCGCGATCCGCGCCGGACCGTCGCGCGGCTGGCGAAACAGGCGGTGCTCGTCGTCACCGACGACTTCCCGTGCTTCATCATTCCTGAACATAACCGGCGCATCGTCGAACAGGTCAGTGTTCCCGTCTATACGGT
>JACCRA010000458.1 GCA_013813825.1 Pyrinomonadaceae bacterium
GCGATCACCGACTGTTCAACCGTATCCAGCAAATGTGCTTGAAAGCGTATGGACTCATCTGCCGCTGTTTTGCGCTCGGTGAGGTCGCGGGCGATCATCGCGTAGCCATGCACGATTCCCGCTTTGACGCGCTCGTCACGCAGGAGAGACAAGAAGCCGCTCGCGTAAAAGCGCGTGCCATCCTTGCGGACATACCAACGCTCATCATTCGCGCTGCCGCGTTCGCTGGCCTCGCGCATCTCACGTTCCAACTCTTGACGCTCGCAATCTTCGGGCGTAAACAGCAACGCGGTAGATTTCCCGATGATTTCGCTCTCGGTGTAGCCGAACAGAGCTTGCGCGCCGCTGTTCCAGTAATCAATGCGCCCGTCTGCGTCCATCGCGTAGATGGCGTGGTCCCTCGCGCTCTCGACGAGCAGTCCCAAACGCTCTTTCGCTTCGAGCATCGCTCCTTCCGCGAGTTTGCGCGCGGTGAAGTCAATGAAGGTCAGGATGACGCCTCCGATGTTGTTCGCAGCCGTGCGGTAAGGCGTCACCTGCGCGATGTACCAACGTCCATCGCGGCTCGCCACTTCACGATCTGTTTTATGCAAGTCGTCGAGAACCCGCTCCACGTCTTGTAGCAGGTCGGCGTAATCGAGTTTGTGCGTAATGTCTGAGAGGGAGCGGCCCGTATCCGCCGGAATCAAATTAAAGATGTCTTGAGCGCGCGGAGTGTAGAATTTGATGTTCAAGTCACTATCAACGAAGACCGTCGCCAGATCGGTTGACGTGATTAAATTTTGCAAGTCGCTGTTGGCGACTGCCAGTTCGTCAAGTTTGTGCTTTAACTCGCTATTGATGGTCTGGATTTCCTCGTTGACCGATTGCAGTTCTTCCTTGCCCGTCTCAAGTTCTTCGGTCGACGAACGCAGCTCCTCGTTCATCGCTTGCAGTTCTTCATTCGAGGCTTTTAGTTCTTCATTCTGCGTCTCGAACTGTTCGATGCACGCTTGCTGTTGCTCTTTCGACTTTTGCAATTCCTCTTCCAAAAGACGCATCACCGGCTCGGCTTCGCCCGCGCTCTGCGTGAAGCTTTCCGCGCCCGTCAGTCCTTCGACTTCATCAAAGAGGACGAGAAAGTAATTGTGCGCCGTCGCTCCCGTCGCGTCATCGCTGACGGGACGGGCGATCATGTTGACGTAAAAATCGCGCTCGTCGCGTTTCATTAGCACGCGCCGCGCTTCAAATGATTTGCCGGTCTGCGCCGCTTGAAACAAGGCGGTGCGAAGTTCAATCCGAAGTTCGGGATGCACGACTTTCAAGAGATTGTGCGACGGCTCGCCGTCCGCGAATTGCAGGAATCTTCCGGCGCGGTCGGCCAGATGGACAATGTCGTAAGCCGCGTTGATGATGACGCTCGGAGGCGCGTACTGCACCAAAAGTTTTTGGTGCAGCTCGCTGAAAGAAATCTGTTGCCGCTCGCGCGTCCCTTCCGTTTGCGGCGCAAAACCGCGCGGGAGCGGGATGGTGAGTGGCAGGCTGGGCACACGCAACCTTGCGCGGGTGGCGCTGTCGGCGCGAAAGATGCGCTGCTTTTTATCTACGGTCGCAAACAAAGTCGCCGCGCCGTCCGCCGACTCGGAATTGCCCAGAAACAGAAACCCGTTAGGAAGCAGCACGAAATGGAACAACTCGAAAATATGCCCCTGCGCTTCGCGGTTGAGATAAATCAGCAGGTTGCGACAGGTGACGGCGTCGAGTTTCGAGAACGGCGGGTCTTTAATGAGATTGTGGACGGCGAACAGCACGCGCTCGCGCACATCCTTCTTGATGCGATAGCCGCCCGGCTCTTTCGTGAAGAAACGACGCAGGCGTTCCGGCGACACGTCCGCCTCGATGGTTTCCGCGTAGCTGCCCTCGCGCGCCGTGCGGATCGCCGCTTCATCTATATCGGTGGCGAAGATTTGAATGGCGGGCGGGGACGCGAGCCGCTCCGCATATTCCAACAGCAGCATCGCTACCGAATACGCCTCTTCACCAGTCGCACAACCCGCCACCCACACGCGCACCTGATCGCCC
>JACCRA010000474.1 GCA_013813825.1 Pyrinomonadaceae bacterium
CGATCAATTGCTCGGCGGCATGGGGATGCCCGATCTGGACGAAGAGCAGACGGCGCAGATGGAAAAAGAGATGAAGCGCACCGAAGCGATCATCGACTCGATGACGAGCGAGGAGCGCGGCGATCACCGCATCCTCAACGCCAGCCGCCGCCGCCGCATCGCGCGCGGATCGGGGACCAATGTTGCGGAAGTGAACCAGTTGCTCAAGCAGTACACCGAAATGCGCCAGATGATGCGCCAGATGTCGAGCGCGGGGCTGTTCGGAGGTGGCGGAAGCGGCGGTGGTGGCGGGCTGAAGGGCCGCTTAATGCGCCGCGCGGCCGGCATGATGGGAATGCCTGACATGGGCGCGATGATGGACGGCGGTGGCGGCGGCGAAGGAGCGGCAGGACTGGACATGAACGCTCTCCCGCAACTCACGCCGGGCGCAGGCAGCGGCGCAACCGGCCGCAAAAAGTTTCGCAAGAAGCCGCGACACAAGAAGAAACGATAAAGCGATCAGCGGTCAGCGGTCAGCATTCAGCCAAACAAAAAAGCTGAAAGCTGAAAGCTGACGGCCCGGAGGTGAAAATTTGTTAGCCATTAGATTGATGCGGATGGGGGCGAAGAAAAGCCCGGCCTATCGCGTGGTGGTCAAGGAAAAGTTGACCAAGCGCGATGGCGCGTACCTTGAGAACGTCGGCACTTACAACCCGACGCGCAACCCGGCTGAGGTCAAACTCAACCTTGAGCGCATCCATTACTGGATCGAGCGCGGGGCGCAGCCGACCGAGATCGTCCGCGACTTGATCAAGAGCCAGTCGAAGGTCGCGCCGCAGCCCGAGGCTTAGTCCAAAGTCAAAAGTCCAAAGTCTGCTGCAAGGCTTTGGCTTCGACATTAGACTGTGGACTTTTATGAGAGATGCCGTTGAGATGATCGTGAAAGCTCTGGTGAGCAACGCTGAGGCGGTCGAAGTGCGCGAGGTCGAACGCGACCCGAAGACCGTGCAGATCGAGGTGCGCGTCGCGCCGGACGACATGGGTAAGCTCATCGGGCGGCAGGGTAAGACGGTCCGGGCGTTGCGCTCGCTGCTGCACGCGGCGGGCCTGAAGCAGCGCCGGCGATTCATCCTTGAGATTATCGAATGAACGGGGGGAGCGGCCGGCGCGCCGCGAGCGTCGAGCAGCGTGCGGGAGCGGCTGACGAAGAGTTAATCGCCGTGGCGCGCGTGGCAAAGACCAGAGGTGTCCGGGGCGAAGTGGCCGCCGAACTGCTGACCGACTTTCCCGAACGCTTCGCCGAACTCGAAGAGTTGATCGCCACCACGCCGGTGGGAGAACGGTTAAAACTTCGGCTGGAAAAGCAGTGGCTTCACGCGGGGCGCGTCGTACTGAAATTCGCTGGCTACGATAACCCCGAAGACGCCCGCGAGTTAGTCGGCTACGTGTTGTCCGTGCCCGCATCGGAGGCGGTCGAACTCGGCGAGGATGAGTATTACGACTGGCATCTCATTGGCTGTCGCGTCGAGACGCTGGCCGGACAACTCATCGGCGATGTGCGCGAAGTGTGGCACACGGGCGCCGCTCCGGTGCTGGTGATTCGCGACGAAGGCAACGCACACGAGCATCTGGTCCCATTGGCGAAAGCGATTTGTACCGAGATCGACGTTGACAACAAACTGATCCGGATCGATCCGCCGGAAGGACTGTTGGAAATCTAGGGGCGAGGGGTCAGAGATGAGAGGCCAGTAAAAATTTCTGTTTTAACTCTGTCCTCTGTCCTCTAACCTCCGCCATGTTGTGTTTCAACATCATCACGATCTTCCCAGAGTATTTTCGCGAGGTCTTTGATTTCGGAATCGTGCGGCGGGCGCGGGCGGCGGGGTTGGTCGAGATTACGGCGCACGATCTGCGCGAATGGACCAGTGATCGTCACCGGACGGTGGACGACCGGCCGTTCGGCGGTGGCGACGGGATGATCCTAAAGCCAGCCCCACTCTTTGAAGCAGTAGTGGCGTTGACGGGCGCGAACGAGGCGCGCGAGGTGGCGGGGACGGGTACGCGCGTCGTGCTGTTGACGCCGCAGGGGCGCGTCTT
>JACCRA010000494.1 GCA_013813825.1 Pyrinomonadaceae bacterium
ATAAAGTCGGAGCGAGCTGCGCGCTCTGTCACACCGTCACCGATCAGTCAGTCTTTAACCTGCCCAACGGAGGCTCCATCGGGCGTCGTCTGGATGGCCTCGCGACCCACACGATCAACATCGGCGCAATCTTTGCCATGGCCGATAACTCGCGTGCCCTGTACCCCGTGCTTCAGCTTTCACTCAAGGCCAACAAGGACAAGACCATCGGACGCGCGCCCAAAGGGCTGACGGAAAAATCGAGTGAGAAGGAAGTCGATGCATATCTCAGCAATCCGGCCTTCTACCCGGTCGGCATGTTCGACGACAGCTTCGACGGCAACGGCGACCCGATGCACAACACTCCGCTGTTTCGTCAAGACCTCGCCTTTCCCTATGGCAGCGAAGGCGCGATTGCCAAGCTGGATAACTTCAGCAACTTGGTTTACACCGGACTCTTCGACCAGACGACGTTGACCACTCCCGGCGGGCGGGCGTTTCTGCACAAGCTCGGCGGCGCGGCCGGAGATGAAATCGCCGACGACTACGTCAAAATCCTGAAAGAGACGGGCGTCAAGAATTATCCTTTCGTGAAGGCCGCCCCGCACCCCGCGCCCGGCACTGAAGAGGCTCCGCTCGGCGTGCGCGTGGACAACACGAAGCTGGCGGACATGAACGCCTATCTGTTCAGTTTGGAAGCGCCCGCCGGCACGGACGGCAACGCGCCAGCCGTCGCGCGGGGGCGCGAACTGTTTCGCTCGGTCGGCTGCACCGCTTGCCACAACGTCGATCAAAGCAAGCTCGTGCCCGGCTTCGTCGTCCCGATGAAGACCATCTTTCCCGGTGATAACCCGGTGGTACTCGCGCCGCGCGAGCCGCCGCTCAACCCGGTCGTGGACACGCCCGGCAACATCTTCGACGACAAAATGATCATTGTGAACGCCACGCTGCGCGGAGAGGTGCGCGGCACGGCGCTGCCGCTGCTGCTCGACCTCGCGCGCAAGCCGGTGTTCCTGCACGACAACTCCGTGCCGACGCTGGATAACCTGTTGAACCCGGCGCGCGGCGCGACGGCTCCGCACCCGTTCTATTTGTCCGACACGGCACAGCGTGCGGACATGGTGGAATTTTTGCGAAGCCTCGACACCGGCAGTTCTAATCAACGGCGTCAGGCCGCGACCAAGCCACAGTCGCAGTCGTCCGGCGTGTTCACTCTGGGCGGATTTTTCATCTTTTCTGCCGGGATGGTCTGGCTAAAGCTGAAGCGCACGACGGGCTAACTCAAACCGCGCATGATTGACATGGAAACAACCAGATGATCTACGAAGCTAGAAAAGGACAGGCAATGAATAAACAGGATGTTTCGCCCGATGCGCCCGCGCACACGCCGGGAACGAGTAAGGGCGAGGAAAAAGCCAAAGACGAAGGGAAAGAACCGGGCCGTGACGAGACCGGCAAAGGCCGCACGGCGCGAGACTCCACAAGTATCAATCCCGAAGACAGAGAGCCGATAGACCCGAAGATGCCGAACATGCCGCCAGCCTGATAACCTACGGTGGGCTGCACGGCGAATCGAAGGCAGCCGAGAGACACCTCGCTGACTTTATGGTGTTGGACCGGGACGCAAAGATTGGAGGATGGCACAATGACAACACACGTAGATCGTATGGAACACGCGGGAAACTCAGATTTAGGGCGCACGCTCGAAGGGGTGGGCGCGAACGTCATTCGCTACGGGCTGGTCGTGATTTTGCTGTGGGTCGGCGCGTTGAAATTCACCGCTTACGAGGCCGAAGGCATTCAGGGACTGGTCGCCAACTCACCGCTGATGTCGTGGGGCTACAGCGTGATGAGCGTGAGGAGTTTTGCCGCGCTGATCGGCGTCGTCGAGATCGTGCTGGGGCTGCTGATTGCGACGCGACCGTTTGCGCCGCAGGTGTCGGCCATCGGCAGCCTCGGCGTGATCGTCATGTCGCTTATCACATTGACCTTCGTCTTCACGACGCCGGGTGTGTGGCAGCCGGGTTACGGCTTCCCGTTCCCGTCGCCGATGCCGGGGCAGTTTCTGGCGAAAGACATTCTGCTGCTCGGAGCCGCGATATGGACGGCGGGTGAGGCTTTGCGCGCGGCGCGCAGAGAGTAGCCGCCTGTTCGACGAGAAGTAAACATGTTACTGAGGCGAGGAGTCGCCCGGCGTCGGAGTGTTGCGTGAAAGCGAAGTTAATCTGCGACGCTGGGCGCGCTCGTGTGAAACGTGAGCAAGACAAGTTTGATCGCATAAGGAGAAGTAAATCATGAAGAGTGGAGGACGTATTAACAGACGGGCTGACAAGCGTGATGAAAGCCATGTGATGAAGGGGCTGGCGGCGGGTCTCTTCGGCGGATTGGTCGCGTCCTGGACGATGAACCAATTTCAAGCCCTGTTAAGCAAGCTATCTGAAAAGGATAAAAAGTCGCAGAGTGAAAAGTCTGCGCAGCAGGGCGGTGGTCAGGAAGAGCAGAAGAAGTCGCAGGACGAGAGCAAGGAAGGAGACGACGCGACAATCAAGGCCGCCTCGGCG
>JACCRA010000509.1 GCA_013813825.1 Pyrinomonadaceae bacterium
ACCGGGTAGTGATCGACTCCGCCGCCTTCGACCACCCACAGGCCGACTTGCTGCGGCTCGGTGAAATTTTGCGCGACCGTCCCCAGTTCATGATGGTTAGCGATCTGAATTGGGGGCGGCTTACTTCTTGGCGGTCGCTGATGGCGAGCTTCTGGGATGTGGCCGACTACCGCCCTCACCTCGAAAGAATCGACAACATCGTGGTCGAGTACGATCCGCCCGACAGCGCGCTGGAAGAGATCGCGCCGCAGGCGTTGTTAATGGTCGGATGGTTGGTGTCGCGTCTGGGGTGGCAGGTCGGGCAGAGCTTGGCGCGAGGCGGCGACAAGTCGAGCGCGGGGCAGTTGACCGCCGGCGGGCGAACGATTGAAGTCGAATTTCGCGCCCGCGACGACCGCGAGGGAAGCGACGGCATGATCGCGGCGATCACGCTTACGTCCAGCGAAGGCGATGCGGAGTTTCACGTCGAGGTCAATCAGGAATGGACTAAGCTGGAAACATCCGCCCGGCTCGGCGAGACGCGACAAGTTGAGCGCGTCGTGTCATACGAGCAAAAGACCGAGGGCGAGCGCCTGAGCCGGGAACTGAGTCTGACGATGCGTGACCGCATCTACGAAAGCACTGTGCTGGCAGCGGCGCAGTTGCTCGGCGCGGCTTGATGTTAGAACTTGTAGGGGCGTCTATGGCTTGCTTGTCTCTTCTCATCGTGCGTCGGGCGCGATAGCCGACGTTGCTCTCGCTCAACATTGATGAGAGAGATGCGAACCTTGAGGAGATCAGCCAGAGCGCCGATCTGGGCTGGGACAAGCCACAGCCCCTACAAAATTTTCCATTCGCGTCGTGCCGGTCTGGCGCGGTGATTTATTGAAGTCTGAATAATCGAGGGTAAGCAAAAAAACTATGATAATGGCCGGAGACATTGGCGGGACGAAGACTAACGTCGCGCTGTTTGAAGTGCAGGGCGATGAATTGAGCGCGCCGATCTCGCAGCAGAGTTTTCCCAGCGGCAAGTATGTTTCGCTGGATAAAATTCTCGCCGAGTTTATTGCCGGGCAGCACCCGCCACAACCGGTGACGCACGCTTGTTTCGGGATCGCCGGGCCGGTCGTCGAAGGCCGCGTCGAGACGCCGAACCTCGCGTGGAATGTTAGCGATCAGAGCTTGGCGCAAACGCTCAACGTCGCGCGCGTCGGCCTGATCAACGATCTGGAAGCTACGGCTTACGGCGTCGAGACGCTGAAGGAAGCGCAGCTTTACACGCTCAACGAGGGCGAAGGCGGGCGCGTCGGCCATCGCGGCCTAATCGCCGCCGGCACCGGCCTCGGCATGGCGGGCATTTTCTGGGACGGCCGCAATTATCTGCCCCTCGCCTCCGAAGGCGGTCATATGGATTTCGCGCCGCGCACCACAATCGAGATCGATCTTTTCCGCTACATGAGTGAGAAGCTTGGCGGCCACGTCTCTTACGAGCGCGTGCTGTCGGGGCCGGGGCTGTACAACATCTATAGCTTTTTGCGTGATCAGAAATTTGCCGACGAGCCGGAGTGGCTGGCGGAAGAGATCAAGAACGGCGATAAGACGGCGGCCGTCTCGAAGGCAGCGCTCTCCGGCAAGTCGGAGTTGGCGATGGAAGCGCTCGATCTGTTCACCGAGATTTACGGCGCGATGGCGGGCAATCTGGCTTTGCTGATGAAGGCCACGGGCGGTTTGTTCATTGGCGGCGGCATCGCTCCGAAAATTATCGAGAAGCTGAAGGACGGCTCGTTCATGGCGGCCTTCAAAGATAAAGGCCGGCTCTCGTCGCTCGTCGCTTCGATTCCCGTCCATGTCATCCTCGACGACAAGACGGCTCTCTACGGCGCTGCGCGCTGCGCCTTCCAACAAAGCAAAGGATAAGTGATATGTCTGCTTCCGCCGAGAGTACCCCCAGCATTCACGTCTTCGACGACGCCGGCGAGGTGGCGCAGGCCGCCGCTGAACGCATCGTCGATCTGGCACACAAGGCTATTGCCGCGCGGGGACGTTTCAGCCTCGCCCTCGCCGGCGGCTCGACGCCGAAGCGTATCTACGAACTGCTGGCTTCCGAGGAATTCGCCGGGCGCTTCGAGTGGCCGCAAGTCCACGTCTTTTTCGGCGACGAACGCTGTGTGCCGCCCGATCATGCGGACAGCAATTACCGGATGGCGAGCGAGGCGTTGCTATCGCGCGTCCCGTTGCCGGAGGTGAACATCCACCGCATGATCGGCGAGGGCGATGCGGTCGCCAACGCGCGCCTCTACGAAGACGAGTTGCGTGAATTTTTTGACGGCGCAAACTGGCCGGCTTTCGATCTCGTGATGCTCGGCATGGGCGACGACGGCCACACCGCTTCGCTCTTTCCCGGCACGCGGGCGCTGCAAGAACAACAGGCGTGGGTGGCGGCCAACTGGGTGGAAAAGTTCGACACCTTCCGCATCACCTTGACCGCGCCCGCCATTAACCACGCGGCGCATGTGATGTTCATCGTCACCGGCGCGGGCAAGACCGACCGCTTGCCGGAAGTTCTCAGCGGCGCGCGCGAGCCGGAGCGCCTGCCCTCGCAGTTGATCCGCCCCGTCGCCGGCGCGCTCGATTGGTACGTGGACAGCTCGGCGGGGGCAAAGCTTTAGGGGTGTCAGGTGTCGGGTGTCAGGTGCCGGGTAAAAACAGGCATCGGCTTTTACCGACACCCGACACCTGACACCCGACACCCTTTCACGGAGTGAAAATGAAACCTAAACGAATTGCTATCGGCAGCGACCATGCCGGTTATGAAAGTAAGGAACAAGCAAAGCAGTCGCTTGCGGCGCTCGGAGTGGAGATTGATGATAAAGGGACCAATAGCTTGGAGAGCGTTGACTACCCGGACTTCGGCGCGGCCGTCGGTCGGGCGGTGGTCAACGGTGAGGTGGATCGGGGCGTGGTGATCTGCGGCTCCGGCATCGGTATTTCGATTGCCGCCAATAAGGTGCCGGGGGTGCGCGCCGCGCTCTGTTGGAACGAGGAGACGGCGCGACTGGCGCGCGAGCACAACGACGCCAACGTGCTTTGTATCGGCGCCCGCTTCATTGAGCCGGAATTGGCGGCGCGCATGATCCGTACATTCATGGAGACCGAATTCAGCGGCGGGCGACATCAGCAGAGAGTCGAGAAACTGTCGCAGCTTGATGACGCGAGATAGTTGACAGCAAGATTGAAGGAAAAGTAAGACGGGGAGATCGGGCGAGGGGGAGACGGGGAGAAAGAACCAAGCAGTTACGCTTTGGTATCCTGTCTCCCCGTCTCCCCGTCTCCCCGTCTCCCCGTCTCAATACTGACATCTGACATGCCAAATAAAGAACAGCAGCGATTGCGAGAGCCTTTCAACGCCCCGGTCGCCCCATGGCGCAAGTGGGGGCCGTATGTTTCGGAGCGCGCGTGGGGCACGGTGCGCGAGGACTACAGCGCGGACGGCGGGGCGTGGGACTATTTCCCGCACGACTTGGCGCGCTCGAAGACCTACCGCTGGGGCGAGGACGGATTGGCGGGCATCTGCGACCGCTATCAACTGATGACGTTCGCGTTGGCGCTGTGGAACGGACGCGACGGGATTTTGAAAGAGCGTCTGTACGGGTTGGTGGCGAGCGAGGCGAACCACGGCGAAGACGTGAAGGAGTATTACTTTTATCTCGATTCGACGCCGACGCACTCGTACATGAAGTATCTGTACAAGTACCCGCAAAATTCATTCCCTTACCAAAAGCTGATCGACGAGAACCGCGCCCGGCGCGGCGGCGGGCCAGAATACGAGTTGCTCGATACCGGCGTCTTCGACGACGACCGTTACTTTGATGTCTTCGTCGAATATGCGAAGGCCGCGCCGGAAGATATTTGCGTTCGCATCGAAGTCTGTAACCGTGGGCCGGAAGACGCGCCGATTCACGTTTTGCCGCATTTGTGGTTTCGCAATACTTGGGCGTGGGGACCGGAGCCAAAACCCGAACCATTGATCCTCAAGGGACCAAGCGGCGGCAACTGGCAGAGCCTCGAAGCATCGGACGAAGCGACCGAATCGCTGCCTAACCTGCCATTCGAGTACCGACTCGGCAAGCGTTACCTCTACGGCTCAAGCGCGGCGCGCCCGCTCTTTACCGACAACGAGACCAACGCGTCGCGCGTCTGGGGGCCGCAGGTGCAGAGTCGCAAGCCTTACGTCAAAGACGCCTTCCACCGTCACGTCATCAACGGCGAGTCGTCAATCAATCCGGCGGAAGTCGGCACCAAGTCCTGCTTTCATTATCAACTCAATGTTCCCGCGCGCGGCTCGGTCGTGTTGGAGTTGCGTCTAACGGATCAACAGTTAAGCGCTCCGCTCTCCGATGTCGGGCGCATCGTCGCGGAGCGGCGGGCTGAGGCCGATGAGTTTTACGCCGACATTCATCCGCCGAAAGCGTCTGAGGACGAGCGGCGCGTGCAGCGGCAGGCGTTGGCCGGGATGCTGTGGAGCAAGCAGATTTACATCTACGACGTGAGCCTCTGGCTCGAAGGCGACAACCCGGCGTGGTCGCCGCCCGAATCGCGCCGCCGCATCCGCAACTTCCGCTGGCAGCATTTGAACACGATGCGCGTGTTGTCGATGCCGGACAAGTGGGAATATCCGTGGTTCGCGGCGTGGGACTTGG
>JACCRA010000524.1 GCA_013813825.1 Pyrinomonadaceae bacterium
CCTCGATCTGGTAGTTCGACACCTGCGCGCCGAAGTATTCGGCCGCCACGTCCTCGATCTGATGCGCCTCGTCGAAGATCACCGCCGAGTAATCCGGCAGCACCTGCCCGTACTCGCCGCCGCGCAAAGCGAGGTCGGCGAAGAAGAGATGATGATTAACGATCACCACGTCGGCGTCCTGCGCCCGCTGCCGCATCCGCGTAATGAAGCAGGCGTCGTAGTCAGGGCACTTTTGTCCGAGGCAAATTTCGGAACGCGCATCGATATGTCGCCAGAAAGACAAGCTTTCCGGCAACCCGATTAGCTCCGCGCGGTCGCCCGTTCCGGAATTTCTCGCCCAGTGACGCACCTCTTCAAAGTGATCGACATCGTCTAAGCCGTCGAGGATCGGCGCGCTCTCCGCGCGCTTGATCCGGTGGAGGCAAGCGTAGTTTCCACGCCCTTTCATGTACGCGGCGGTAAATTTCTTCGGCAGCGCCCCCTGCAAAAACGGGATGTCTTTCTCCATCAACTGCTCTTGCAGATTCTTCGTCCCCGTCGAAACGATCACGCGCTCTCCCCGCGCCACCGCCGCCGCAATGGCCGGCACGAGATACGCCAGAGTCTTTCCCGTCCCCGTCCCCGCCTCAACCAGTAAGTGACGCCGCTCCTCAAATGCGCGCAGCACCGCCCCGGCCATCTGTACTTGGCCGGGGCGGTATTCGTAATCAGGATGTGAGCGCGCGATCACGCCGTCGCGACCGAAGATGTTATCCATAAAAAAACAGCCCGTGAGGGAAAGACTCGAAAGCTATTAATGATTGTCGAGTATAACAGAGAAACAAATCGTCTCACTGGATTGCTCGATGCGCGGAAGAACGTGGCACCGCGCAAAATGATTTTGCGCCGGGTTCGGTCTGGTGCGGACCGAGCCGGCGCAAAATGTAGTTCGTCGAAACAGCGATGCTTCGCTCAATTCGCCCCGCGAGCGTCTCAGTTCTTCGTGGCGATGTAGTAGCTGTTCATGAAGTCGTGCGGAAGCTGCTTCACTTCGACGCGACCGAAGCCGGCCGCGGCCAGCAGGCTCAGAGACTGCTCCTCGCCCCACATCGCGCCGAGACCCTCACCGCCCGCCGCGAGCGAAACCGTCATGCAGTGCATACATGAGATCGTGTAGAGAAACGGCGCGACCGGCTGATCCGAGTTCTTGTGAACAAAGCTCGAAGAGCGGATGTCCTGCATCAGAAACACTCCTGCGGGTCGGAGCGCGGCGGCGATGTTTCGCAGCACGAGCCGCGGCTGCGCCTGATCGTGGATAGCGTCGAACGCCGTGATCAGATCGTAGCGCCCGCGTTCGTCGAACTGCGTCACATCCTTCGTCGCGAAACGCACATTCGAGAGATTTTCGCGCTCGGCCTCGGCCCGACCCCGGGCGATGCTCTCTTCGGAAAAGTCGTAACCCGTAAACCGGCTGGCGGGGAAAGCCGCCGCCAGTACGTTGAGCGAATGCCCGCTCCCACAACCGATGTCGAGGACTTCGAGGCCGGCGCGCAGTTTTTCGATAGCGCCGGGTACGAGCGGCAGGATCGAGTTGACGAGCGCCGCTCCGACCGTCTGCGCGCTTTCTTCCGCCATCACTTCATGGAAGCGCGGGAAGGCGCTGTAGGGCACGCCGCCGCCTTGATGAAAGCACGTGACGATGCGATCCTCCACTGCTCCGAGCAGCGCGACGAACTGCGTCGTCACAGCGAGATTGTTCGGTGCGGCGGCGCGCGTCAGAAACGCCGCGTGCTCAGCGGGCAGTTCATAAGCGCCGGTCGCCGGGTCGTACTCGACGATGCCACCCGTCACCATCGCGCCGAGCCACTCGCGCACGTATCGCTCCTGCAAATTCGCCGCCGCCGCGATCTCCAAGCTCGTCGCGGGCGGCAAATCGCCATCACGTCGAAGAGGCGCGTGCGGTGGCCGATGCTTGTCATCAACGCCAGCGCCGCGCTGTTAATGACGCCAAGCATTTTCCCCGCGAACGCTTCAGCCCTTTTCTGATCGAGAACTTTCCGCTCTTCCTGCTCAAGCATTTCAACACTCATGTGTACCTCCTGAATTTTCCTTTCTCTGCCTCTCTCGCCGAAACTCGAAACATAGCGCCGCGAAAGTTTTTGGGCGGTCTGTCCTGCTGAGTTATAATTCCCGCCTTACATCTTCATGGCGGACGCCGATTAAATTTGAGCGTCGCTTGACCTCGCGACGGAAGATACCTGCCCGCGACGGGTTGCGTCTTTAGAGCCTTCTGAGTTTTTTCTGAGAGATTTCTGAAAGCCGTGATTAACGAAGCGACTGATTGCATTTACGAGTTCGGCTCTTTCACGGTCGATGCTGCCGAGGGGTTGTTGCTGTGCGAAGGCCGCCCCGTGCCGCTCACGCCGCGAGCCTTCGATACGCTACTCGCTTTCGTCGAACGGAGCGGGCATGTGTTGACGAAGGACGAGTTGATGCGGCGCGTCTGGGGCGAGGTGTTCGTCGAGGAGAACAACCTTTCGCAAAACATCTCCTTGTTGCGGAAGGTGCTTGACGTCGGGAGCGGCGGCAAAATCATCGAGACGCTCCCAAAGCGCGGCTACCGTTTCGCCGCCGCCGTCAGCGTCCGCCGGAAAGAATCGGCGGCGGACCTTTCTGCGCCACCGCTTGCTCAACGGCCTGCACCGATCACAGGCAAGGTGACGCAAAACCTCGAACGGATTCTCACACAACCGCCGGAGACGCGGTACGCTAAAAGCGGCGACGTGAATATCGCCTACCAGATCGTCGGCAGCGGGCCGCTCGATCTCGTTTTCGTGATGGGCTGGGTTTCGCACCTTGAACACTTCTGGACGGAGCCGCGCTTCGCGCGCTTTCTCGCGCGGCTCGCTTCGTTTTCGCGTTTGATCCTCTTCGATAAGCGCGGCACGGGACTCTCGGATCGCGTGCCCGTCAACGAATTGCCCACCCTCGAACAGCGCATGGACGATGTGCGCGCCGTGTTGGAAGCAGTCGGATCGGAACGGGCCGCGCTCTGCGGCGTGAGCGAGGGCGGGCCGATGTCGGCGCTCTTCGCCGCGACCTACCCGGAGC
>JACCRA010000249.1 GCA_013813825.1 Pyrinomonadaceae bacterium
GGGTTGATGCGTGTGGCAGGCGAAACCAACATCGCTGCCGCGTGTCGCCGCTTTGCCGCGCAGCCGTGGTCAGCCTTGGCATTGTTCGGCATTGTTCGGAGAACTGAATGACCCTGCCCTTCACCCAACTGAACGGTTACAAATGATCGGCCGGTTTACTATTGGGATGGAATTAATGGTGGAGCGTGCGGATAAAAAGGCGAATGCGGATGAGGGCGAAGCGAAAGCAAAAAGGACGCAGGGGAGTGGCGTCCTTTATCGTTTCGTTATCTAGCGCGACGCGGGCTAAATGAGCGACGGCCGACACTGCCGCGATTCTTCAGTGTGGCGAATGGCTTGACGGCAGTTTGCGCCGATGACTTAACACCGCCAAAGCCCGGAAGTAGCACGCGCTCGACCGCCTGTCCGGTCAAACGCTCAATGGCTCGCATGGACAGTTCCTCCACCGGAGTGACGAGGGTGATCGCGCGTCCGAGATTTCCGGCCCGGCCAGTGCGACCGATACGGTGAACGTAATCTTCGGGCGCTTGCGGCACGTCGTAGTTGATGACGTGCGAAACTGAATCGACGTCGATGCCGCGAGCCGCGATGTCGGTCGCGACCAGTACACGAGTAATGCCGTCTTTGAAACCTCGCAGCGCAGCTTCGCGTTGCGGCTGCGTGCGGTCGGCGTGAATGCGATTCACTTTATGCTCGCGCGCTTCGAGGATGTGTGAAAGACGTTCAGCACCGCGGCGCGTGCGCGTGAAGACGAGCACGCGCTCGAAGCGTTCCCTCTCTAATAGATCGAGCAGAAGTGCCGTCTTTGATTCCGTCGCGACCGGGTAAGCCATTTGCTCGACGAGTTCGGCGGCGCGTCCACGCTGGTTGACCTCGACGAGTTCAGGCTTTCGCATCGTCGTGCGTGCGAGTTTTTCAATCGCGGGCGACATTGTCGCAGAGAAGAACAACGTCTGCCGTTCGGCGGGAAGCGCGGCTAGTACCCGGCGAATGGCGGGCCAAAAACCCATATCGAGCATCCGGTCAGCTTCGTCAAGCACGAGCGTTTCAAGGTAGGCAAAGCTAATCGCCCCGCGCTCCATGTGATCGAGCAGGCGTCCGGGCGTCGCCACAATAATGCTCGCGCCGCGGCGCAGAGCGTCAGTCTGGCGTGAGAGGCCGGTGCCCCCAATCAGTGTCGCGCATCGCGCAACGTTCTTTTTCGGAGCGAGCGAGCGGTAGCTGGCTTCAATTTGCGTCGCCAGTTCGCGGGTCGGCGCGAGAACAAGCACACGCACACCTGGGCGCGCCTTCTCTGACATGCGTTGAATAATCGGAAGTAGAAATGCGGCGGTTTTGCCGGTGCCGGTTTCGGCACAGCCGATCAAGTCAACTCCCTTGAGAATGATCGGGATCGATTCCTTCTGAATGGGGGTTGGTATGGTGTATCCGAGAGACTCGCAGACGCGCGCGAGCGTGTCGTTGAGTCCCAATTGAGTAAAGCTCATGAAAATCCTTTAGTGCTGCTCCAGTCGATGAACGCGAGCGCACCTGTTGTAACTGAAAATGTGTGAAGCGCCTCCGGCGGCGTTAATCTTCGTCGGAGGCGCTTTGCTTGAAAGAGCCACCGGTTGGTTAAGCGGGAGATTACCAACGCGGTTCGCGATTGCCGCCACCACCACCGCCGCCGCCGTAACCGCCACGACCAACACCACCGCCGCTGCCACGACCGCCGCCGCCGCCGTAGCCGCCACGACCACCACCACCACCGCCACCACGATTACCGCCGCGATCTTCGCGCGGGCGGGCTTCGTTGACGGTCAGACTGCGTCCATTGATCTCTTTACCATTGAACTGTGAAATGGCCGCTTGGCCTTCCTCGTTGGAGGACATTTCGACAAAGCCGAAACCGCGCGAGCGACCCGTCTCGCGATCTTCCACGACCGAGGCAGATTCAACCGTCCCCGCCTGCGCGAATAGTTGCTGCAAATCTTCGCTCGAAGTCTGGAACGAGAGGTTACCGACGTAGAGTTTCATTGACATATACTTGTACCTTACCCCCTACTTGGGAGTTCTAGAGAGAAGCTGCGAATCAAGTGGCTTCGGTGTAACGGTAGGCAGCGAAGGCTCGCGTTCGGGTGCTCTTAACAATGAGCGGCTTCTGAAGTTGCGATCAGCCTACTCTCGAACCATCCAAAACGCCGCCGCGGAAGACTTGCCATGTGGCGGGCATCACCGTCGATGCCAGAGAGAAGGAATAACTAGCGGTTATGATGCACTAATTTACAGCTTGTTGGCAAGCTCTCACACTAGTGGACTAGGGTCTGATGAAAATGGTATGCGCCACCCCCTGAGGCCGTATTGTACGGGAGCGCGCACCTCATCTGGGAAGCTGGCCTTCGTCCTGCGCCCACAAGCCGGGCAGCGCACCATCTCGGCTCGATGCTCCGTGACCCGCAGTCGGATGGGGACGAGGTCAATAACTTGCCGCCGCTCGGCACCGCTCCGCTGCCCTTCCCCAAGCGACCCGAGGCAATGGCGGCACTGCGCCGGGCGGTGCGTGACCGCGCGCGTCGGCTGCTGCGTCAGCCGCAGTGTGTGGCCCGTATGACCGACCTGAGCGCCCGGGCGCTTGCCAGCCAGAAGGCTGCCGCAGGCTCCTCGTGCGCTTGGCCTAGGGCGGGGCAGTCGAGGGCGGGCGCGAAGAGTTGTGCGAGTCCTTCGCGACGAGGGCTGCGAGTTCCGTGTTGCGCTGCCTGAGCCGATGATTGTCACCGCGCTCCTCGCTCAACTCCTGCTTCAGGCGGGCGATCTGACTTTTGGGCTTGCCGACCTCCTCCGATAGGCTCTCGGCGGTGCGCTGCTGCATGTCAGGCTCAAGCAGGCCATAGA
>JACCRA010000528.1 GCA_013813825.1 Pyrinomonadaceae bacterium
CGATGATACGAATGAAGCGTCGCAAACGATTCTTGTAGCCGACGATGAGCCGAGTCATCGTGGGCTGATAAAGCTTTGTTTAGAACGCTCCGGTTATCTAGTGGTGACGGCTGAAGACGGTTTTGAAGCGATTGTGAAGGCCCGCAGGGTTTTACCTGCGCTTGTGATCTTGGATGTTATGATGCCCGGGATGAGTGGCCTAGAGGCTTGTCGTATCATCAAAGAAGACAAAGCGACGCATGGAATTCCGATCATCTTTCTTTCGGCAAGGTCAGAAGTTAACCTTAAGGTCAATGCTCTCGGTCAGGGTGCCAACGATTACATCAGCAAGCCTTTCACACCCAAAGAACTCTTGGCGCGCGTCCATGTCGCGCTACGCTTGAAACGAGAACGTGACGACTTGCATAAAATTGCCGAGGAGGCACAGGCTTACGCTGAGAGAGAACAGAATAAGGCGCTTACTGATCCTCTCACCGGGCTGCTTAACCGCTACGGGTTGCAAGTAATTCTCGGGAATCAACTCCCTCAGGCGCGCCGCTACGGCAAGCCCCTTTCCTGTTTGATGATCGACGTGGATAAATTTAAGGCGGTCAATGATACGTACGGCCATCCCAGCGGAGATGCTGCGTTGCGGCAGGTCGCCGGAATCCTGAAGGAAGCGGTACGGGGTTCAGACGTCGTGTTTCGTTACGGGGGCGAAGAATTTATGGTGCTGCTCCCAGATACTATGTTGGAAGGCGCAGTTGCGCTGGCGGAGAAGATTCGGACGCTTGCTGCGTCGCACCCGTTCGGCGAGGGGGAGCGCTCCTTCTTCCTCACGCTAAGCGTCGGAGCTGTGGTTCTCTGCGAGGGCGAATCAGGCAGCGACATGATCATGCGCGCCGATGCCGCTCTCTACCGCGCCAAAGCACTGGGTCGCAACCGCGTCGAGACATAGGCTGAGTAAAGCAAACTGGTTTACGGGTAATCCAAAGACCGCTGTGTGAAGACGGCAACAGTCCTCTTAGCGCGATAAATTAATATTCCGCCAGTACCCCCTTAAAGATTAAATCCTCCACGCGCCAGGGGGTCACATCTTCGCTGTAAGTTATCTGCCCTTTCTTATCGATGCGGTAATCGATGACCACCTCAACCGCGCTAAATAGCGGGCCTCGAAGGACAGGTGTGCCGTCGCTTAGGGCGCGAGCGAAGAAATGCCTGCCATCAGGAAAAATGTAAACACCGTTTTCTATAAGATTGATGCCGTTCATGCCTCTCCCCTCCTTGGGAAAACACGTCCTTAATTTCCACTTGCCGGATGGGGGACGGAGCCATTTCGCTAATTGCCCTGCGTACTCTTGATCGTGAATTTACCGACTTGTTCATAGCGCCGCCGACCCTATAGGCGTAGTTGCCGGGAGCAAGGCCGCTACTCAACACACCCTGCCGCAATCAACACGCTGGAAGATAAAGGCTCAGACTTGAGAAATTCTTAAGGCTCAGACTTGAGGAATTCTTGAGGTGTGGCGGAGAGGGAAAATTTATGGGAAGCAGCGTGAGAAGCCGTAACTGCGGCACACTATAGGCACACAAACCAGAAACGGGCAGCCCGCAAGCTGCCCGTAACTGTTTGATTTAATTGATGCACCCGGCAAGGCTCGAACTCGCGACCTGCTGATCCGAAGTCAGCCGCTCTATCCAACTGAGCTACGGGTGCGGGAGACAGAGCATAGCACAAGCATTGGATTTTTGATTCACTCGTCCGTCAGCTTATTTGTGTTCGAGTCCGGCTTGAAATTCGCGGCGAATGAAGCGGACGAGGTCGTTGATCTGTTCGGGCGTCAGGCGACTCTTGAAGGCCGGCATCCCATCGCCGCCGTTGGCGATCTGGCGCGCGAACTGCTCGTCGGTGCGCGTCAGGCCGCGTCCTGTTTTGAAGCTCGGAACTTTAAGCGTCGTGCCTTCGTCCAGTTCGACCGTCCCGCCCTCGCCGTTCGGCATGTGGCATTTGGCGCAGACGACGTTGTAAGTGGCGCGGGCAGCGGCCAGCTCGTCGGGCGCGGCAACCGTAGTGGCCGGCGCGGTCGGGGCGGTTGGCGCGGCCGGCGTCGGGTTTGTGCGCGCCGCGTCGCTCGTGTTGATGGTCGTCGTCGTATTACAGGCGCCGGCGAAAAGTAGGACCGCACAGATCGCGAGCGCGAGTTTGAGTTGCGTCATAGAATAGCGAATCTCCAAAGATGTGAGCTTGCGGCAACAAAAACAGTATGTGGCGGAAACGGCGCGAGTATAACCGAATGACGAGTTAGTGTGAAAGCTAGAGACCGCACGGCGCTCCGGTGTACAGCCAAGTAGCTACCGGAGGCGTCAACGAGCGGGTCGGCTGTGTGGCTCGCTGACATTTCGACACGTCCGCCGGGCGTTTTAGCTCCCGCTCTGTTAGTCGCGTCCATTGAAATCTGCTCTCAAGGAAATGGTTCGTCGCGGCCTTTCTTCGCGGAAAAAATTCAAGGCGCGGCCGTTTGCAATCTGCGGCGCGACGACGCACAATGACTTTGCCGCTACACGGAAGAGCACATTGCATCTGATCTCGCCGCAGATCGAATTTTAGAATTTAAATGCCAGAGATTACGGCAAGGACTTGACGAAATTATGAGCACAGATCGCGTACCCGCAAACGCCAGCCGCTCCTCGCTGCGCCTCGCCGACCGTGAAGGCGAGGCCGAGCAGCCGAAGCCCACGCTGCCACGGCAGTTTGTCACCTTCACCTTCTACCGCGTCCGCCCCGAATGGCGGCTGCTGCCCGAAGCCGAGCGCGAAGCCGGCAAGCGCGAATTCCTCGAAGTGCTGGGCGACTACCGCGGGCAGTTGATGATTCACACCTACTCGATCACGGGCCTGCGGAGCAACGCCGACCTGATGATCTGGCGCATCGGCTACAAACTCGATCCGTTTCAGGAGATGAGCGCGCGCCTCAACCGCACCGGACTCGGTCGTTATCTGGAAGCGACGCAGACTTTCCTCTCGATGACTAAACGCTCGATGTACATCGACAAGGATCACCCGGAGCACGTCGAGGATCGTTTGCACATCGTGCCGGGCAAGTCGAACTACCTGTTCGTCTATCCGTTTGTGAAGACGCGCGAGTGGTACGGTCGTCCGGTCGAAGAGCGGCAGACGATGATGGACGAGCACATCCGCATCGGCTCGAAGTACCACTCGGTTAAGCTACACACGACTTATTCTTTCGGACTCGACGATCAGGAGTTCGTCGTCGCCTTCGAGACGGACGAACCGGCCGACTTTCTCGATCTCGTCCAAGAACTGCGCGAGACGAAGGCCAGCAGTTTCACCTTGCGTGATACGCCGATGTTCACCTGCCGCCAGCGCACGCCAGCCGAATGCCTCGACGCGCTCGGATAAACAGAAGCTCAAGCAAACATGGTGAGCCGCGAATGGACGCGGAGCGACGCAGATCAGAAACTGATTGTATC
>JACCRA010000536.1 GCA_013813825.1 Pyrinomonadaceae bacterium
ACCACCTTCAGCTTCATAATGCCCTGTCCGATGGAGAAACCGCGCTTGTTGACGAGAAAGACTTTGTTGTAAAGGCCGAGGCCTAAAGCCGAGATTGTAGTGATGAGAATCCCGAAACAGATAATGCTGAAGGCGGCTTCTTCGCCGCCGACCGCACCGAGGCCGCCGGCGATAACGGCAAAAATGATGTACATCACGATCACAACAGCGGCAGTCAGAAAGCCGTCGATCAGCGCCGCCCCGACGCGGTCGATCCACTCGGCGTAGCGCATCGTCGCGAAGGACATGTCGCCGCCCGCCGGCATCCCGAACATTGCGCCGGGCGCGGCGGCGGTGGCGGGCGGCGCGTAAGTTGGCGGCGTCGAAGGCGACGGCGGGTAGCCGCCGCCGAGCGCGCCGCTTTGGCTCGCGCCGCCGGAGGATGGCTGGCCGCGCAACTCGTCGGTCGGCGAGCGCCAAGCGCCGGGCGAGGGCGCGAGCGCCGCGCCACAACTCACGCAAAATTTCGTGCCTTCCACATTATTCGTTCCGCAGGATGCACAAGTAGGCATAGTCTTCTCCTTCAAAGGGGATGAACTTTAGTTAGAGAGCGTTAATTCAATTGACGTTCGGAATCCAGAACTGTTGGCCGTGGGCCGCGATTGGCTTGAGGCCGATGTCTGGCAAGTCTTTCTCACGAATTCCGAGAAAAGTAAAGTGCGGTAGATCGCTCCGCACGGTCTGATGCCAGCCGTGGCGTCCGAGCACGGCGCGCACCTCCGGCTCCTGAAACTCCGCCACGTCGAAGGCCAGCAACGACAAATGTTGCGAAGCGCCGGGCGCGGCGACCGAGTAGAGAATCGATTTGGAAAAATCTTTACTGAAGAACAATTCTTGCTCTTCCAATGTCAACACCTCGACAAGCTGTCGGGCGGGCGCGAGCGAGCGCAACCGCGCGGCTTCTTCCCCGGCCAACTTGCCGAGCGTCGTCCAGTGTTCGAGCGCGGGCTGAAAGCGCGAATCCCACAAGCGCAACGTGTCCGCATAACTGCGGCGCGCCGCCTCCGCGCCGCCGCGCGGCGTGATGGTCAGGCCGGAACGCGCCGCTTCGTCGCACGCCGCTAGCAACGCCTCCATTGCCACCGGCTGCAACTCGATCAACTGTGCGCCGAACGCCGCCTCATACACGCCGGCTTGTTGTTGAAACTGCGCGACACCCTCTTCACTTTGAAATACGCAACACGGTGGAACCAGCAGGCGCTCCGTGGCGAGGAACATCGCGCCATACTCCGCAAGCAGGCGACGCGCGACCGCGTCCCGCAAATCACAGACGTGCGCAGGCTGCATCCCGCGCCGTTTGAACGCGCCGTCAAGCGCCACATAAAACGGCGATGACTGGAAGTGGCTTTCAGCCCCGTCAGACCCGGCGTCGTGGGTTGCTGCTGCTGCTGGCGTGTCTTTGTCGGGCATGTGTTATGTGGCGAACCTGAAGCGCGGACAACTGTTGCTCCCTAGACCCGGTGGCTGGGGTATGCTACCAAGAGACGAGATTGCAAACCAAACAGGGAAGCACCGCCATGAACAGACTCGCGCAGTTTCAAGCGACGCTCGACACTTACCGCAAGCACGGCTGGCGTTTGGAGCGCGTGCTGATGTGTCCTCGGACACTCGCGGAATTACAGAGCGCCTTGCCATCCATTGCTGCTGCCGCTCCGCCCGCGTTTGAAAACGTCGTCACACGCGAAGCCGCGTTTGATGCAATGTGGTTTGCCCGCGCCTCGCGCGCCGGGCGCGAGGCGTGGGAACTCCGCCTCGTCTCCGATCCGCCTTACGCCCTCTTCGAAGTGTTCGAGCAGGACGAAGCCGAGGAAGACCGCGAAGACGTGCGCCGCGAGATGGAGGCAAAAGCAGGGATGAGGGATGAGGGCGGAGGGATGAAAGTAGAAGAGGCAGAAGGCAGTGAGCAGTGAGAAGACAGAGCGTTCTTATGTCTGTTTACCGACTGCTGTCTTCTGGCTGTTTTTCATCCCTCATCCCTTAGTTCACTCTCGTCCGACTTTGACGGGGATTTCGAGGCGTTCGCCGTTGCGGATGATAACGGTGTTGACGGTGCTGCCGGGGGTGGCGCGGTCAATGCGATGACTGAGTTCTTTAGGCGTGCGGATGGGCGTGCCATTAAACCCGATGACGATGTCGTTCTCGCGCCAGCCGGCGATGTCGGCGGGGCGGTTGGAACTGACATTACCAACTTCGACACCGTAAATCTTCAGTTGTGGAATTTCGACGCGATCCAGCCCACTGATGCCGAGGAAGCCTTTACCTTGCGGCCCGAAGAAGTCGTCGGAGTCGTAAGATTCAGATGAGATAGTGGTCAGCAGTGTCTTTTTAGACTCGCTATCGCGGACGTATTCGACCTCGACGGTTTTGCCTACCGGCGTCTGGCGCAGCTTCTTACGCATGTCGTCCTCGCCATGCACCGAATCACCATCGAACACGGTCACAATGTCGCCGCCGACGAGTCCGGCCTTGTCCGCGGGGCTGCCGGGCATGACCGATTCGATCAGCACCCCGTCGTCGGTCGGCACGGTTTGAAATTCAGAGGTTCCGAAGAACGAACGCGGCCCGCTGACGGTGGTTGTGATGGGCACGCCGTTGATGCGAAGCGACTTGAAAACCCAGCCGCCCGTTGCCACGAAGATCGCGAGCGAAATTACCATCCACATGACCCAATTGCCCCGCGAAGGAGAGCAACTCAAATTCTTCCGGCGCGTCGGCGTCGCTGAATTGGCGGGCGCGAAAGCGGTTGTCTGCGCGCCGCTCGTTGATAGATTTTGCGGGCCGGGCGCGAAGTTCGGGATACCCATCGAATTATCGAAGCGGACAGTCTGAACATACTCTTCCATGCCTTCGCCGAGGCGATAGCCGCAACTGCGGCAGAAGCGCATCCCGCGCACCATCGTCGCGCGGCAGTTGTGGCAGGAGACAGTCTCGACGCCGTCGGTATTCTTGTCAGCACGTTGTTCTTCGGTTTTCATCTTCGGGCCTATTCTCGAAATCGTGGGTTAATCTCCGTGCGAGGCTGAACGCTTCGACTATTGCCGCCTTATACGCCGGACGGGAAAGCCCGGTTGCACATTGTTTCCGCCCGGCATACACTCCAAACGTCAGGCGATAATGCCGCTCGCGGGGGGAGTTAACACACTGCCCGCCGCTTCGCCATTAAGCAGGAAAGTAAAGGGTACATAATTACGTGGAAGTGACCAAAGCACTGGCCTCATTGCAGCCGCTCTACGGCAAAGACAACGTCGAAATCGTTACTGCCGACGGCCAACGTGTGCGCGGCGTCGTCCGCAGTATGAAGATGACGCAGGCGCTCACCAAGCCCAGCGTCAAGATCGAGCGCGCCGACGGCGAGATCGTCAAAATTACCTTCGATTTAATCGCACAGATTATCGACCATAACGCTGAAGGCGGCGAACAATCGGTGGAAGGCAGTAGTCAGTAGTCAGAGTTACATACACGTTGACGGCTCCCTGCCGTCCATCGTTCCGGTGCTTGATTTCACCGACATCGAATGGCGAGCGACGCGCCACCCCGGCATCTTTTTAAGGGTGCTGCGGCGCGACGAGACGACGGGCGACGCGACCGTGCTGATCCGCATGGACCCCGGCTGCGCGTATCCGTCGCACCGGCACATCGGGATCGAAGAAGTGTTCATCTTACAGGGTGGCTATCGCGACGCAATAGGCACACACCGCGCGGGCGATTACGTCGTCAATCAACCCGGCTCGACGCATTACCCCGTCGCCCTTGACGGCGCGACGGCCTGCGTCATGCTCGCTGTCGCGCGCCGTGGCATCAAGCTGTTAAGTCGAAACGACAAGATGGGAACAGAAGGAATATAGACAGGATTAACAGGATTCACAAGATAAGGCCGGTACAGAGGGCAGCCTAATGTTTCTTCCATCTTGTCAATCTTGTCAATCCTGTCTATTTCTCCCTTAAATATGATTTGAAAGCGTAAATTCGGTAAGCCCGGCCTGCCGTAATTCGCGATTGACGATTCACGCTTCACGCTTTCTTTAGGTATATTACACGGGCGCGCGGCCACCGCGTCGCGCGCTTCAGGTATGGAGAAAAGTTCAAACACGATGATGGAAGATTTCGGTGGTCGCGTGGCGAGCGTGTGGGAGGGCTTGCGTCCGGCGACGCGCCATCTGGTGGAAAACGCCCTGCACTCATCACCGCCCGCTGCTGCTGCGGGCGGCGCTCATGCCGTCACGACTGGCGGGCGCGGCATCGCTTATGATACACGTGCGGAATGGGAACTAAGCCGGCTCCTCGCCGCGTTGGACGAGCGTGCCCGGGAGGGTGGTGCGCGCACACTAAGCGTCGAGCAGACACGCGATTTGTCGCGGCTGACCGAGACCTGCGCCTCGGTGCTGCACGTCGAGGCGCGCTCGGCGGAGGTCTTCGGACAACTGCTGGAACGGGCGGTGCGCGCGCGCGCGTACGCCCGCATCGACGTGCTGGCCGATACCATCTCGGCACGACTCGCGCCCACCGAAATGTGCGAACTGGCGCGACACGCCGACCCTTCCGTGCGCGCCGTCGCGCGCGAGGCGCTCGCGCAGGTGCCGACCGGCGTGCTGGTCGAACTGCTCGGCGATCCGGTAGATGCCGATGTCGCCCGCGACGCTCTCGAAGCGCAGGCCGCGGAGTTCGGCTCGGCCGAAGCGCGCTGGATTGTCAACGCCCTCGACCGCGCCGACGAAGACGAAATTTAAGTTCGACGTTTCCACAGCAAATAAGGCTGCGGGTTGACGGAGCGCAAATTCAATTCTCCGGCCGTCGGCAAAGCAAGAAAAAGCCGCTCGAATTGAGCGGCTTTTTCTTGGCGCGTCTACTATTTTGGCTGGCCCTCTGTTGATCACACGGCGATTGGTTCGGCTTGCTGCCGCATGTCCCCGATAGCGCGCAGGCGTTCGACCACCTCTTTGATCAGCCAGTTCGGGGTGGACGCTCCGGCCGTGACGCCGACTCGTTCGACGCCGGCTACATCCGCCGGATTGATCTCCTGTGGCGTCTCGATCAGAAAACTTTTCGCGCACTGCTCCTGACACACCGAGAGGAGTTTAATGCTGTTCGACGAATGCCGGCCGCCGATGATGTAGAAGGCTTCGACCTGACCGGCGAGCGCCCGCGCCGCGTCCTGCCGGTCGCGCGTCGCGGAGCAGATGGTATTGACGATCTGCGGCTCGGCGTCGGCCTTCGCGCGCACGGCTTCGGCCGCTTCAAGAAACGTGCTCAGCTTGATCGTCGTCTGCGAGACGACGAGCGGGGCGTGCAGCGGCGGCAGCGCCGCGACCTCGCCAGCGTCGCGCACCACGTGCGCGTTGTGCGGCGCGTAACCTTTAACGCCGATCATTTCCGGGTGATCGGGGTTGCCGATCACGACCACGTCGCGCCCCTGCTCGGCGGCGCGCTCGGCGAGTTTTTGCACCTTCGTCACAAACGGGCATGTCGCGTCCACCACTTTGGCGGCGCGCGCTTCCAACTCGCGCTGCACTTCAGGCGTCACGCCGTGCGCGCGAATGACCTCCGTCATGTCCGCGCTGGCCTCGATTGGCGCATCAATCGTCGCCACGCCGTGCGCTTCAAGCCGCCCGATCTCCTGCGAGTTATGAATTAGCGGCCCCAGCGTCCTGACCGTCCCGCCTTCAGCGAGCGCGTCCTCCACCATCTGCACCGCGCGCTCGACGCCGAAACAGAAACCATACTCGTCAGCTAACAGAACTTGCATCGTCGTTCCTTTTGAATTTATGTGATTACTGATTCGCGATGGATGTCTTGATCTGTATTTGAAATCGCAGCTTTAAAATTTGCGATTCTGAATCGGAGTTTCGGGAAAGCTCATACCCGGAAACTCCGATCAGGCAATCGCCCGTGATATTCTGACCGTCAGTGGGCAAAACCCACGCCCTTGCCCGACGCGCGGGCTTCCGCCAGTGCCTCCCTCACACCGTCCCCGGCGGCTCGTCCGTGACGTGTGGTTGTTGCGGAGCGCGCCGCTGCCATTCTTCGCGCAGGCGGTCGCCGCCTTTCAATGCCTCATCGATCCACCCGATGTTCTTCTCCGCGAACCAGCGCACGCCGCCCCACAA
>JACCRA010000781.1 GCA_013813825.1 Pyrinomonadaceae bacterium
GCGAGAGGGTGTAGCGAGCCAATCGCGAAGCCGCGCGCGCGAAGCGGCAGCAACACGTCCGAGGCCAGCGCGCCGCTCATGTGTAAGGCCGTGCGGCGGCGGTGGCGGCCCGTAAGAAGAGGCCAACTAGCGGCAGACAGTGCTTCGGCCAGTTGCCCGGCAACTTCGCCGATCAGGTCGTCAGGCGTTGTGATGATCAGAAGATCGCTTTCGGGTAGTTGGTCCAGTTGGGATGATGAGAGAGCGAGCGGCCGAGAGTTGGAGCAGCCACGCGCTGCTTGCTTCGCGTGCGCGAGGCGATGCGCGACGAGCGCATTAAGGTGATAGCCGGCAGCGTCGAGCGCGACGGCGAGAGCGCCGCCGAGCCGCCCCGCGCCGATAATGGCGACCGAGCGGACGGGGAGATGAGGAGACGGGGAGACGGGGAGAGAAGATGATGGAGCTTGATTAGACAACCGGCTGCTCCGCGCTTTCTTCGCTGCGTTACTTCCGGTCGTCTCCCCATCTCCCGCTCTCCCCGTCCCCCGCTCTCCCGCTCTCCCGCTCTCCCCGTCCTTCGTTCTCTTGTTCATCTCAGGCGACGTTGGACTGCCGGCCGTCGATTAGTTCGACCAGCGCGGGACCAATTGGCAAATCGTCGATCCACTGCCGCAGGTGCTCGGCCAATTCCTCGCGCGTCAGTAGGCCGAAGTTGTCGGTCGGCGCGTGGACACGCAACGGCTGCGGCGCGGGGTGCAATTCGAGGGCACGCGTGATCAGCCGCACGTCGGCTGAGGTGTAAGCCTCCGGTTGCTGCCCCTTCGTGAAAGCCTCGGCCAGTTTGTAGGCGCGACGCGCGGTGTCGGCACCCGGGCTTTCGCGCGTCAGCAAGTTAAGCGCGCGCGAGAGGTGCGGGAGGAAGAGCGCCAGCGTGCGCCGCGCCGCGCCGCAGCCACGGCCGGCCAATTCTTCGAGGTACGTCGTCGCCGCATCGGGGAACGAACTGGAGCGCGTCAGGTGAAAGGCGCAGGCGCATCGCGGCTGCTCGGTCAAGAACTGTTGCACCGGCAGATCGCAACGCGATTGGCGCACGTGCTGCAATACCGCCGTCGCTTCGTCCCATAAGTCGCGGTTGATGAACGGCAGGCGCGCGAGGGACTCAAATTCGCGCCATAAATCTCCGCGCGTTAATTCTTCGAGTGCCGCACGCCCGGCCGTGCCGGCACTACCGACCGCGCGGTCGTGCATCTCCGCGTAATGCTCGGTATAGCGCAATTGGAAAGCGCGCCACAGCAGCGCACACCGCTCGCGCTGTGCGGGATCAAAGAGGGTGTGAACGTCTTCGGTTATCAGCAACAACTCGCGCCGCGCGCTTTCAATTTCATTGATGCCGGTAACATCGGCGGCGATTAGATAAGCGCGGGTGCGCTCGCGCTCGTGCAGGGCGGACGTGTAGGCCGCCAACGCGTCGAGGTCTGCGGCGCGACGCGTGAACACCTCCATCGCATTGGCGAAGGCGTCAGCCACGCGTTGCAACGCCTCTTCGAGCGCGACCTCGTCGGCCAGCACAGTCTCGACGGCTTCGGCGGCGTTGCCGAAAGTGCGTTGCACCCCCATCGCCAGAGTCCAAGCGCGAGTGGTCAGTCCGGCCGCCGGAGCTTCGTGAAATTTCCCGACGACGTTTTCCTGATGCCAACTTGTGAGCCACGCGGCGAGCGCGGCGCGCACTTCCCGGCCGTCGTCTGCCTCGTCAAGCGTCGCCAGAGATGGCTGCCCCGTCAGCAGCCGCGCCCAAGCGATCAGTTCCGCTTCGTTGTGTTGAATCGTGGTGACGGCGCGCACGCCCGTGACCTGTGCCCAGTCGATGGCGCGGCGCAACGTGCGGCGGCTCAGGACATCGCCCGCCGCGGTCACGAGTCCAGCGCGACGTTGGGCGACGAGGGCGACGACGATCAAATTCTGCGTCTCGCGCAGAAAGCCGAACGGAGCGCGGCGCAAAACTTTACGCAGCGCGGCGAGCGGCGCACCTTCATTGTCCGCAGCCCCGATAAGCGCCAGCGCGGCTTTCATCCATGGAGTTTGGAGCGTCTCGTCACCAACTTCGAGCGAACAGGTTTCTCCGCGCTTGACCGCCAGTCCGAGCGGCAGCGCGTAGCTGCGAACCAGCGACTGAGCGTCCGCGTCCGTCGTGTCCCCGCCGCCGAAGAGGCGCTCGCTGAGGTTCGCGGCGGCCGTCTCATCAAGAATTGCGCCAAAGGCCGGGTGCTGCGGGTAACGTTTGGCGAAGAACGGTCTGAGCAGTTGCGCTAGCGTCGCGGAAAGTTTTTTCGCGGAACGCGCTTCAGCGGTAAAGCGGAAGCGATCACCGTCGATCAGCACCACGCCGTCGTCCACATAGAGGCGAATCCAAATGCCTTCAGCCTGCGCGGCGAGAGCACTGGCTGCGGCCCGTGACGGCTCGCCAAACTCGCCGAGCGCGGCGTCGGTCCGCAGCGCGCGCAGGCGGCGCAGAATGCCGGCCTCTTCCTGAGTCACAGCGGCCGGTCGCCAGACGACGAGGATCGGCCGCTCACTGCCTTTCGTCTGTTCCTGTTGGTGTGCCAGCAATTGTTCGGCAAGTTGGTCGCCGTCTTCTGGCGCAAGCATGATCATTTCCCAATCGTCGCGGTCGAGAGCACCGGAAGAATCGGGGGCCGCCAGCAGTGCTGCCACGGCATCGCCGCCGTGATTGATCAGACGCCCGGGGCGTAAAGTGCCGCGCCAAGTAACGGCAAAGTCGGCGGCGGTTGCAAAAGTTTCGGTTGGTTCGATGGTGCTGCCGTGCGGCCAATCTGTGAAACGCTCACAGGTTAGAGCGCGCAATAACTCGGAGACGGGGGCTTCGTCGGAAGCTACTTGCTCGACGGCGGCAGCGAGCGCCGCGTTGAAACCGTTGCCGGACACGCTGCTCTGGAAGCGATACCGCGTCTCGCCATCGTCGTTATAACTTTGCAAGCCGGCGTAGTTAGCTGCCGCTGAGGCGGCGTGCGGCGACAGACGCCGTAGAACTTCTTCGACGCGAGTGACGGCGGCCTCCGCGCCCGGCAGTTTGGCGGCGGCTTCGTTTTGAAACAACAGCGCCGCGCACAGTTCGCGCGCCGTCGCGCCGCGACCGTCAAGCGACAGGATGAAGAGGCTCTTCAAGATCAGTCGGACTTGCAAACGCTGCATCGCCGGAAACTGCCCGACGGCTTTTGCCGCCAACTCGTCAAAGACTTTGAACGCCTCTTGCAACTTCGACGCGCGGCGCAAATCTTTCTCCGTGCGGTCAAATACTTCGTCAAGCAGGATGAGCGAGAGTGCCGGGCGATTCACGGCGTGCTGCCCGGCGACGGCGGCAAACGGCAGGAAAGCAAAAGTCGGCGCGTGCAGGCGCACCGCCGCCGCCACGTCGGCCACCAGCGGGTGTAGCGGGTAGAGCGCGGCGAAACGCGGCTCGCTCCAGTTGAAGCCGGGCACGGATGCGCGCAGCGAGAGGTAAATATCGTGCAGCGCCGTGCGCGCCATGTCGTGCTTCCGCAGCAAGTAGTTGTTGACGACTTGGTAGAGGTGCTCCGGTTCGAGGTAATCGATCTGGTAGGTCCGCGCCAGCGCGGAGTTGACGCCTTCGGCTCCGGCGATGTCGTCGTCGAGCGCCAGCGCGATGAACGCGCCAACCTCTTTCGCGGCCACCGCCAGTTCACTCAAGAGCGGCCCGTCGTCGCGGTTAACGCGCGTCTCGCGGCCGTAAGCCGTATCAACTACCAGCACGAGCTGTGCGCCGCGCTCGTTGTTGGCTGCGCTCGCCAGCATGTCGGTCAGCGCCGCCCCCCACGCGGCGGACTCGCCGCCGAACGCCACCGAAAAGGCCGACGCCGCTTCCTCGTCCAGCGTGGCTTGCGTCCCGCGCTCGATGTGGACAACCGTGTAGCGGCGATTGGTCAGCCGACGCGCGCTGACGGCGACGTGAGCATCCGCAATCGCCGGACGCAGTTCGGGCGTGGCGATCATGGCTCCGAAAGCCGCGAGCGCATGGCTTTTGCCGACGCCGCGCATCCCCGCCAGCGCGTACGCCGCACCCTCGCCGCGCGGCAAGTCGGCTAGCGCGTCGAGCCAACGCGCTAGCAGGTCGGAAGTAACGTCTGTAAAGCGATAGGCCGCGAGAGCACGCGCCGGCTCGGCGAAGAGATTCCGCACCTCCTCGTAAGCCTGCGGATCGACGAAATCCTTGATCTTATCCTGTGTTCGGGTCATTGGATGTCGGGACGTGGAACTCTCTCACCGGGAGACCGTCACGGCGCGGTGTGAATGGCAAACCGAGGCACTATCGAATGTATCATGCGCGCTTGAGACGGCGCAATCACTATACTTTTTTGCTGAGCGCGGTCAGAAACAAAAGCGCCACTCGGCGTTATCAATAAAGCCGCGTCAGAAAATTTCAAGATTTACCGGGGTGCCTTCCCTTTCGCGTGTGCCCTGCTGCTATAATGAGTTTTGTCGAAGTCAACCAATGAAGCGACGACGCGGGACAGGCTGGTCAGACGGTTCTGACAGGAAATTCTGTCCGCCGGACAGGCGCAACCACCGGTGCGGCCTAGCGCATCAAAGACTTGCGCGCCATCAAGATACCATTCGCGATTTAAAGACTTCAGGGCTTAGCGAGCCGACGGCGCAACTCTTTTGCTCAATAAATTTTGCCGCAGGTAACGGATGCGGTCTCGGTCAGTCCGGGAAGTCAGCAGGCAACAGTCGCACTGGCAACTCTCCCCGGCGGCCACAGGCGTTTCGAGAGTTTCGGAGATTTTCCACCATGTCCAATCAACCCACCCGCAGCATCACCGCTCTGGCGCTCGTCGCGAGCCTCTTCTCGGGCACGATGGTGGCCGCCGCGCCGCGCTCACCCCAGGAACAGCCGCAGGCGACGGAGGCGAAGAAATCCGAGAAGCAGGATAAGGACAAGAAGAATCAAAAGCAGGCGCAACCGGCGACATCCGATAAGCAGCTTGCCGGTAAGGAAGACCCGCGACTGATCGGCAAGCGCAAGCTCAACGGCGGCTTGATCGCGAGCATGAGTGGCTCGCTGGAAAAAGAGGTTGCGTTCGGCCGCGAGTTGTCCGCCGAAGTCGACCGCCAAGCCAAGTTCGTTGACGATCCGGTGATTACCGAATACGTCAACCGCGTCGGTCAGAACGTCGTGCTACACTCAGACGCCAAAATCCCCTTCACCATCAAAGTCATCGACTCGGATGAAGTCAACGCCTTCGCGCTGCCGGGCGGATTTTTCTACGTCAATAAAGGACTGATCCTCGCCGCCGACAATGAAGCGGAGGTCGCGGGCGTGATGGCGCACGAGATCGCGCATGTCAACGCTCGTCACGTGATGGAGAACATCGCGAAGGCTCAACTCTGGCAGGGCGCGGCGATGGTCGGCTCGATCTTTTTGGGCGGCATTCCCGGCTTGGTCTATCAGAATACGGCCGGCTTAGGACTCGCCGCGCTCTTCTCGAAATTCACGCGCGACGCCGAACGCGAGGCCGATACGCTCGGCGTGCAATATCTCTATGCCGCCGGCTACGATCCGAGCGCAATGGGAACGATGTTTGAAAAGCTCGCGGCGAAGAACAAGAAGAAGCCTGGCTTTCTTGCCAAGACTTTCTCTTCGCACCCACAATCCGTCGACCGGCTCGAAGCCTCGAACATGCTCGTGTCGCGCTTCCCCGAACGCGAGGAATACGTTGTCAGCACTTCCGAGTTTCAGCGCGTCAAGGGTAGGCTGCTGCGACTGTCGAACGCTAAAGCCTCGACGGTCGGCGACATTGCCGGCACCGGCGAAGACGGCCAACCGCGTCGTCCGACGCTGAAACGCCGTCAGCCCGCGCCCGACGCCGGAACGCCGACCGGAACTGACGCTCAAGGCACCGCGTCAAAGCCGAACGATGCGCCCAAGCTCAAGCGGCGCGGCGACGCGCCAGCGCCCACGCCTTCGCCCGAAGAGCAATAAGGACAGAGGGCGGTAGCAATGAATCAAAAGGAGAGGCTCTCCAAACTAATGTTTGGAGAGCCTCATTCTTGTCAGCGCCTCGCCGATCATGTCAGATGGCAGCAAGCGCAGTCTTACATCTTCTTCGTCTTATTGGC
>JACCRA010000590.1 GCA_013813825.1 Pyrinomonadaceae bacterium
AGCCGGCCGCCCCGTACTTGGTAATGACGACAGCTCTGGTCATTCACGGACACTTTTACCAACCGCCGCGCGAAAATCCGTGGACGGACGCCATCGACACCCAGCCGGGCGCGCGCCCCTTCGACAACTGGAACGAGCGCATTCACTTCGAGTGCTACCGCCCCAACGCCTTCGCCCGCATCATCGACAACTACGGCCGCGTCGAGCGGATCATTAACAATTACGCCCACATCAATTTTAACTTCGGCCCGACGCTGCTCACTTGGCTCGAACGCCATCATCAACCGACCTATCAGCGCATCCTTGCGGCCGACCGCGACAGCGCCGCGCGCCTCGACGGCCACGGCAACGCCATCGCGCAAGGATATCATCACGCGATCCTGCCGCTGTGTAACCAGCGCGACCGCCTGACGGAAATTCGCTGGGGCGTGATGGATTTCCGCCACCGCTTCGGACGCGCTCCCGCCTCGCTCTGGCTGCCGGAGACGGCGGCCAACCACGCAACGCTCGACGACTTGATCGAAGAGCATCTTAAGTATGTGATCCTCTCGCCGTTTCAAGCCGAACGTGTGCGACCCATCGGCGCGAACGTGTGGCAGAGTGTTGGCGAAGGATTGATCGACACGACCATCCCGTATCGCTACTTTCACCGGGATGGCTCCGGGCGTTCGCTCGCAGTTTTTTTCTACAACGGCCACCTCGCCAAGTCTATCGCTTTCGACGGCGCGCTCGCTTCGAGCCACGTCCTGTTGGATCGCTGCGAGCGCGCGGCACAGGGCAAGGCGCAGATCGTCCACGTCGCCACCGACGGCGAATCTTACGGGCATCACTTTCACTTCGGCGACCGTTGCCTCGCTTACGCGCTCGAAATAGAGGCGGCGCGGCGCGGTTTGCGAGTGACGAATTACAGCGAATTTTTGGCGGAGCATCAGCCTGTTTGGGAAGTTGAGATCAAGACCGGTCCCGGCGGTGAAGGCACGGCGTGGAGTTGCGCGCACGGCATCGGGCGCTGGGCGCGCGATTGCAGTTGCCACGCGGGCGCGCCCGAAGGATGGAACCAACGCTGGCGCGCCCCACTGCGCCGCGCGCTCGACTTTCTGCGTGACGAAGCCGCCCGCCATTACGAGACTCTCGGCGGGACGCTGTTCCGCGAGCCGTGGCAAGCGCGCGACGAGTACATAGAATTACTGGTTGACGAACGCGCCGACCGCGCGGCGTTTCTCTTGCGTCACACCGGCCGGCGGCTTTCGCCGCGCGAGCAGACGCTGGCGCTGACGCTGCTGGAAATGCAACGCGGCGCGTTGCTCACTTATTCCAGTTGCGGTTGGTTCTTCAACGACGTTTCCGGCCTCGAAACCGCGCAAGTCTTGAAATACGCCGGGCGCGTGCTCGACTTCATGGCGGAACTGAAAATCACGCCGCCGCTGGCCGAATTCCTTGACATCCTCGGCGAGGCGCGCAGTAATAATCCCCGGCACGGCACCGGGGCCGACGTTTTCCGGCGCGAGGTCGCCAACTCGCGCGTGACGCCGAGCCACGTCGCGGCCAGCATCGCGATGGCGAGTCTGGTGGAAAATAGCGAAGCTGCGGGGCGGCTTGCCGGTTATAAGTTCGAGCGCACAGACTTTCAGAAACAACAGCAAGGCCGTTTCACGCTGGCGACTGGCCGTCTGCGCCTCACGGACTTGTTCACCAACTTCAGCCCCGAATTCGCGGTCGCCTCAATGCACTTCGGCGACGTGGACTTCTATTGCGTGTTGAAAGAGTTGGACGATCCGGCGGCCTTTCGCGCCGCGACAGAGCGGCTCTGGCGGCACTTCCGCACCGCCTCGCTCCCGTCGATGCTGCGGATGATGCAGGAAGCACTCGGTCCCGAAGACTATGGCCTCGAACACCTCTTGCCGGAAGGCCGCAAGCGGATCTATGAGATCGTTTTCGGGCAGATGACCGAGCGTTTCTCGGAGCAATATGAATATCTCTATGAAGAGAACCGGCGCAAGATCGAGATGCTGCACGAGGCTGGCTTCGAATTGCCGACCGAATTACGCGCCGCCGCCGAGTTCACCATGAGCCGTCGCTTCGTGGAAGAGTTGCAGCGGCACGAACGGCGGAATGACCGGGCGGCTTACGGTGAAGCTTTGATAATCGCCAACGAAGTGAAGCGCCTCGGCTACCGTCTGGATCAGCCGCGCGTGGTGCGGCGCTTTGAACAAATGGTCTGG
>JACCRA010000598.1 GCA_013813825.1 Pyrinomonadaceae bacterium
CTGACCCATCGCGGCATACGGCCGACGCGGCCGGAGACCAGTCGGCGCGCAATTGGGCTGGCGTGATCGGCGCGCATCTCGCCGCCGAGATTTTTCAGGTCATTGGCCTCGCAGCCTACTTGCTCCCGGTGTTGTTGTTCGCCATCGCATGGCGACGTTTCCGCACGCGCCATATCCATGCGCCGTTGTCGCGCATCGCCGGTCTGCTGACGCTGACGCTGGCGGCGGCGGCGCTACTCGATCTTTTCCGCGTCCCCGTCCCCTTCGATACTAATTTCAGATCGGGTGGCTTCGTCGGGGCGCTGATCGCCGGGATGCTGCATGACGGACTGAATACCATCGGCGCGAGCGTGCTGCTCGTCGCTTTCGCCGCGACCGGTCTGCTGCTCGCCACTAACTTTTCGTTCATGCGCGCTTACGACCGTCTCGTTGTGGCCTTTGGCGATCCGCTCGAACACTTCGGCGCGCTGCCTGCGCGTTTCAACGCTTGGCGCGAGCGGCAACGTGAGTTTGCCCGCGTGCGCTCCGAGCAGCGGCGCGAGGCGCGGGCCGCTCACGAGCAGGCGCAGGCCGAGAGGCGCGCCGCGCGCGAACTGTCTCCCGCCGAGCGCGTCGCGGAGTTCATGCGCGAAAGCACGCCGGAGGTCTCCACGACATCCATCTCTACTGCTGACGGGCAAATGTCTCCCGGCGCTTCCGCCATCAAGCGCGCCGCCCGTGTTGCCGCCGCCACCACGGCGGCGGAGCAGACGCCGCCCGTCGTGACGACGACACAACGAGCGGCAGTTGAAAGCGACCCTATAGAGCTTGGCACCCCGCCGCCACCCATCGCGCGCGACGGCGTGAAGTCGGCAAACGAGACAAACAGCGGCGCGCAAGCTGTCGCCCCCAAGCGCACAGCCGAACAGCGGGCGGCGTTGGAAGCGGCGCGGGAAGCTGAAAAGGCGGCTGAGATCGAAGAGATGCTCGAAGGCGTCGCGGTCGTCAGGACTGAGCCGTTGGAGACAATAGCGGCGGAGCCGGAGATTCAACGCGATCTCAAAGCCGAGCGCGCCGCGCGCCGCGCCGAGAAGATCGCCGCCGCTCTCAGTAACTACCAACTGCCGGACTGCGAATTTCTGAATCCCGCGCCGCCGCGCCACGAGCAGGCCGACGAGGAATTGCGCCAACTCGCCACGCGCGTCGCCGAAAAGTGCAAGGAGTTTAACGTCACCGGCAAGATCGAATACATCTGTCCCGGCCCCGTGGTCACGACCTACGAATTCAAGCCCGATCCCGGCGTTAAGTATTCACGCGTCACCGGCCTCGTCGATGATCTGTGCCTCGCCTTGAAGGCCGAATCGATCCGCATCGACCGTGTGCCCGGCAAGGCGCACGTCGGCATCGAAGTGCCGAATCAGGAGCGCGACAACATCATGCTCCGCGAAGTAGTCGAGTCCCGCGGCTTTCAGGATTCGACTTCGAAGCTGGTGCTGGCGCTCGGCAAGACTATCGACGGCCTCAACTACGTCGCCGATCTCGCGCGGATGCCGCACCTATTGATCGCGGGTGCGACGGGCACCGGCAAGTCCGTCTGTCTCAACTCGCTCGTCGTTTCGATCCTCTACAAGGCGCGCCCCGACGAAGTTAAGTTCATCATGATCGATCCGAAGCGTTTGGAGTTAGGACTTTACGCCGACATCCCGCACCTCGCAACGCCGATCATCACCGACCCGAAGCGCGCCGCCAACTCGCTCAAGTGGGCCGTCGGGCAGATGGAAGCGCGCTACAAAGAACTCGCCAACTGGGGCGTCCGCAACATCGACGGTTTCAATCAGGAAGTGTTGCGCCGCAATCTGGTCGAGGATTACGACGAGGAAGGCCAACCGTGGAAGCCGCTGCCTTACATCGTGATCATCGTTGACGAGTTGGCCGATTTAATGATGACTTCGGGCCACGAAGTCGAAGAGGCGATCACGCGCCTAGCGCAGATGGCGCGCGCCGTCGGCATCCACCTCGTCCTCGCCACGCAGCGCCCGTCCGTCGATGTCATTACCGGATTGATTAAAGCGAACTTCCCTTCGCGCATCGCCTTCCGCGTCTCGTCGAAGGTGGACTCGCGAACCATCATTGACGCCAACGGCGCGGAAGCTCTGCTCGGGCGCGGCGACATGCTGTTCCTCCCGCCCGGTACCTCACGTCTCGTGCGCGTCCACGGCGCGTATCTCGACGAGACTGAGATCAATCGCATCGTCACCCACATCAAAGCGCAGGCCGAGCCGCATTACGATGAGACGATCACGCAGTCCGAAGACGAAGCCGCCGGCGGCGGCGCGGCGGGTGCCGAGCGCGACGAGTTGTTCGATCACGCGCTTCGCATCTGCGTCGAAATGAAACGCGCTTCGACCTCCGTGCTGCAACGCCGCCTCCGCATCGGCTACGGCCGCGCCGCCGCAATCCTCGACGCCATGGAACGCGAAGGCTACATCGGCCAAGCCGACGGCGCTCGCCCCCGCCCCGTTCTCGGCCGCGCCTTAGAGACGGTTGCCCACTGGGACGATCAAGAAAGCGATAACCAATGAGTGCTGAGTTAAAAACTGCTCATACTCAGTTCTCAGTACTGATTACTTCTTCCACGAAAAGTTTCAGACAACTTTTCCACAGCCGCTGTGGAAAAGTCTGTGGAAAAGCTGCTTTCCGCTGTTACAAGTTCCTGACAATTTTAGACTTCTAGCACTTTGCACATCAGCGCGGCAATTTTTGCAAACTCTTGAGAATCACGGATTTGCATAGATGACACACAGTTCAACCAGCAGACTCTCGAACTCGACGCTTCATCTTGCGCTCTGCCTCATGGCGCTCATCTGGTTCTCGTCATGCGTCAAATTATCGCGCGACATCCAGCCGCCTCCTGTTTGGGAGCGAGGCTCTGAAGTTCGAC
>JACCRA010000635.1 GCA_013813825.1 Pyrinomonadaceae bacterium
CCTCCACGCCGAGCGTAATGTTGGCGTCGAGCGACGAGCCGACTTCGACCTTGTAGCCGGTCTGCGTCGATTTGCCGAAGCCCGAAGCGGTGACTTCGACGGTATAATCGCCGGGCGCGAGCGAGACGGCGCGGAAGCCGCCTTCGTCATTTGTCGTCAGCGTCTGCGTTAAGCCGGTGGCCGCGTTCGACACCGTCACCGAGGCGTTCGGGACCGCCGCGCCCTGCTGGTCAGTCACAGTGCCAACGATCTGCCCGCCGGTCGCGGCCGACTGCGCCAGCGCTGAAGAACCGGCGCCACAGACTAAGCCGAACGCCAGCAGCAGCAGCGCGCATATCAAGCGGTGGAGGTTTGATTTCGACATATTTCGTCCTTTTCTACTTTCTTTAGTTCTACTGCGTCGGAGCAAGAATCAACCTGCGAGGCGACCCGCCCGAAGTGATAAGTGGTTGACCGTGTTTAGTTTTGAAAAGAGAGCTTGCGCGAAAGCAAGCCGACAGCTTACCGGAGACCCGTTGCGCGAATCTTACAGCCGCGTGAACGAGATGTTAAATACTACAACGGAAGGCAAAGGGCAAGAGCATACAAGCGGGTCAGCCAAAGGGCGGAAGCACCCAGCTTCCGCCCTTCGGCTCTGCCTCTTTAGACCTGACCACTCGAACGTTAGAGGATGGTGGCACGTTTAGTGCTGTTGAAGCTGCCATCCACATACTTGCCGTTCAAGCGCAACAGCGTGGCTGTGCCCGGTGTCGAGTTGGTGAAGTTGACTGTCATCGGTGCCGAAGTCGCCCCCGGCGCGAGGTTGCCTAGCGATTGCGGCAGCGGCGTGCCGTTGGTCGCGCCGAGTTGGGCGACCGTCAGCATCACGTTGGTGGCTGTTACGGTGCCGGTGTTCTGGATGGTGTAGGTGGCCTGCACGGTCGAGCCGTTCGAGCGCGAGAGCGTGGACATCACCACCAAGCGCGGGGTCGCGCACGACGTATTGTTGCCTAACACCACACTGAAAGTGGCGGTGCCGAGGCTGGTTGCACCATCCTGCAACTGGAGCGTCAAGGTAATGGTCTGACCCGGTGAGCCGTCGGCGGTGAAGGTGAAGGGGCGGGCAGCCATATTGCCCGGAGCCAGCGCGCCGTAAGACTGCGGGGCGGTGGGTGCGACGACATTGGCGGAGGCTTGGAGCGTGGCGACGAGATTGGAACTGGCGGCGTTGCCGTTGTTCAGCAACGCGAGATTGACCGTCACGCGCTCGCCGGGATCAATCGCGCCGTTTGAAGGCGGGCAACTCTCGCTGACAATCGTTGAGCCTGCCGGGTCGATGTCCGGCGCGGGCGGCGTCGGGAAAGTGAAGTAAGCGACCGGCATGTCGTGGTCGGAGTAGCGCTCTGACCGCGCCGCATCGTTCGCGAAGAGCGTCTCGGGGAAGTCCGCGTTGTTGCGCGCATAAGCGAAACGGCTGACGCGCCCGATCATTTCCTGATCGACCAGCACGTGGTCGAGGACCTGCGCGTTACCCACGAAGACGAACGAGTAGCGCCCGGCCGCCGGCAGCGTCTCGACCAGATCGGTAAGATCGGGGTTGACCAGATCAGGACTCGCCAGCACGACTTGATCGGCGGGCGTTGGTACGCCCCGGATAGTGCCAATCACGTCAACGTAGCCATCATTGAATTGAAAGGCGTTAAGATCGCCGACGAGGACGAGGTTCTCCGACTGCAAACTCTGCGCGAGGTTGGCGGTGAATTCGGACTGCAAGCGACGCTTCTCGCGCTGGCGCGGGCCGCGCACGGGGTCGTCGATGTCGATCAGCGATTGTGGGTGGTTGACCATCACCGTCACGGGGAAGGCCGGCCCGGCGTCTGGCCGCTGAACGGTCGCGCGCAGGACGAGGGGCGGACGCTCGAAGAGCGTGTCTTGGTCCCCCTCCGTCGGGTCGGTGAAGGTCACGCCTTTGCCGAACTGCGTGATGCTGACGACGCCGACGCGCGCAGTCTTGACGAGGAAGCCGACGTCGATATCGTCGCCCGGAAAATCTTCACTGCCTTCAAGCAGGAATGCCTGATAAGCCGGGTTGGGCTGATTCGCCGCGACCGCATCGTTGTTGATTCTCTCGGCCAGAGCCGTCAGGGTCTGGATGTCTCCGACCTCTTGGACGCCGATGATGTCCGGCGTCCGCATCACGTTGCGAATCCCCAGCGAGGCTTTGCTCACTTTGGTCGAGAAGTCAGCACCGTTGATGAAGAAGTTTTCCAGATTGGTTGAAGCGATGGTGAACTCCCCGGTCTCAGGGACAGGAATCGGCGAGGCGCTTGCGTTCGCTGTCACGCCGGGCGTCGCCTCGGGCACGATCTTGTAGTTGCTGAACGTGAAATCAAGCGGGCCGCTCACATTGGAGAAGGTCACGCCGGTGGTGACGTTGATGATGGCGGAGCCGAGTCGCCCCTCGCTGTCGATCAAGATTTTCTCCGGGTTCTCGTCGAAGCGTGGGACGCAACACGGTGTTCCCGGCGGGAGCGGATCGGAGACGTCAATGCCCGGCTCGCGGAAGGGCCGGGGGACGCCCGCGACGACGGTGTACGTCTCGCCAAACTGATCGGTCGGCGCGACGGAGACGAGAGCGTCGGCTCGCACGCGCATCGCCTCGAATCTTTCGAGTTGGTCGGGAGCGCCGTTCGGGTCGGGCAGCGTCGCGGTGAACGTGATAGGCGTCGGCAGCGCGTTGCCGCTCGAATTAACGGTGACACCGCCCGCCTGCGCGCGAACTTGCGTCAGATTGAAAAACTCTTCCACGCCCCCGGTAACGGTCACGGCGTCGCCGACGGCGACCGCCGGCGCGCTCGCGGTGAAGACGAAGATGCCCTGCGACGTGGCGGGATCGGCGTCGGCCTCCGCGTCGGGTGTCTGGAGGAAAAAGCCGTTCGACTTCAAGAGCGTGACGACGCCGGTCGTGATGACGTTCGTCCCGACGAAAGGTGAAGCGCCCGCGTTGCCCTGAATTTCAGGAATCGTGCGGGCGACGGGCGGCATCGGCGGCGGGGCACAGTTGTTCGCGCCGTCTGGAGTCGGAGTCTGTGTGGTGTAAGTGGACGTGTTGCGCGCGCCGCCGCTACCGTTGGGGCAGCGCCCGATAGAATTGGTCGTTCCCTGCCCGCCGGCATTCTCGTTGACCTGAGGCTCACCCGGATTCAGCAGAATCAGTAAGCCCGGATCGTCAGCGTCGTCCGTGTCATAAACCACGGCGTCAATCAGGTTGGCGGTTGTGACCGCCGTGCCGTTCGGAAAGCTCGCCGCGTCACCCGCGTAGAACGCGACGGCGTCCTGCCCGTTCTGCAAGCCATCATTCGGGAAGGTCACATCAACGCCCGCGACGCCTGAATTCCCTAGCGTGAAATACCCGGCGGCGTTGGTGGTAAATCCATCCAAGTCAATCGCCCTGTAGGACACGTCGCCGTTGCCGTTGTAGAAGACGACAACCAGCCCGGTCAGCGAAGTGTTGCCCACACCGCCGTCATAGAGTTCGACGAATTCGGCGGTATCCGGGTTCCCCGTCGTGTCCGCATCAGCCTCGTTGATGATCACGTTCGTCGGTAAGGGCGTCGGGGTTGGGGTTGGCGTTGGAGTTGGCGCCGGTGTCGGTTCAGGAGTTGGTGTCGGTGTTGGCGCCGCGCCAAAAGTCTGATTCGTGTTGACCGCATTCGGTGTGTCGTCGATTGGCGTTGGTGACCACGTGAAGTCGCCGTAGGTAGTCCCGCTGCCTTGCAGTTGGAGCGAGAAACCTACCGGAGTGTCGCTTGGATTCGTCCCGCTGGCGTCGGTCTCGACGACGCCAATGTCGGTACTCGTCAGTCCGTTAGCCGTGCTGCTGGTCGCCGTGAACGTGCCTTCATAGCTGAGGAATTGGACGACCGTGCTCCCGTTGACGAGCGCGATGCCGTCCGGCGAGCCATTCTGGACGCCGTTGGATGGGTATGAGATGGAAACCGTCCCATACCCGCCTTGCTGATTCGGGATGGTGCCGGAGAGCGCATCTACGTCGTAGCGCGCGCCGCCGCTCCCGTTGTAAAGCTCGATAGCCCAGCCGGACAGGTTAGTTCCCGCCGGCCCGGCTATCTCAATAAATTCGCCCGCATCGGTTCCATCATTGTCGTAGTGAATTTCGTTGATAAAAACAGTAGAGGCGGCCCCCGGCACCAACGGGCTGGCGAGCGCGACGGGCATCGATGGATGTTGGAAAAGGTTACTACTTGGGAGCACGAAACCGAGCAGTAAGGCGAGTGAAATCGCTAAGGCTTGGCGGCGGGCAGACAAGGGCCGACGCTTCGGGCGGTAAGACGCTTGGTACACAGGAGACTTCCTTTCGTGATGTAGTTAAGGCCGATGTCTCCGCCCTTCAACGAAAGACACCAGAGAAATGACAGGTTGCACGGACGCTTGTAGCCGAAACTCAGCCGAGCGTCAACCGACAGGTGCTTGAAACCCGAATTAGATGCAGGTTTTACCTGCTTCAAACATACACCGGGGTTACTAGAAACTTATATTGTCGTTAAATGATGAATGGGAGAGAAGTTTTAGAGAGGGTGAAAAAATAGTGTGAAACCGTCACGGCGCGGCGCGATTAAGTGACACGACAGAACGCTGCCGCCACCAGACTAATCGCGCCGCCCGTGACGGTCAGGCTAAACCCGTTCGCAGATGATCGCGATGCCTTGCCCGCCGCCGATGCAGGCTGCCGAGAGACAGTAACGCCCGCCGCGCTGTCGCAGTTCCAAGAGCGACGTGAGCACGATGCGCGTGCCGGATGCGCCAAGCGGATGGCCGAGTGCAATCGCGCCGCCGTTGACGTTGGTGCGCGAGCGGTCAAGGCCGAGTTCCTTCTCGACCGCGAGATACTGGCCGGCAAACGCCTCGTTGACTTCGATGAGATCGATGTCCGCGATTTTGAGATTCGCCTTCTCCAAAGCTTTCCGCACCGCCGGCACGGGACCGATACCCATGATATCCGGCTCAACGCCCGCGTAAGCCCACGCGACGATCCGGCCGAGCGGTGTCACCTTGCGCTGTGTCACGAAGTCCTCGCCCGCGATGATTAAGGCCGCCGCTCCGTCCACGATGCCCGAAGCGTTGCCGGCGGTCACGAAGCCGTCTTTGCTAAAAGCCGTCGGCAGTTTTGCCAAGACTTCGAGCGTCGTGTCGGGCCGCAGATGATCGTCCGTGTCCACAACTTTGATGCCTTTGCGCGTCTTCACTTCGACGGCCACGATCTCCTCGGCGAAGAAGCCGGCGTCCTGCGCCCGCTTCGCCTCCTGCTGCGACCGCAGAGCATACTTGTCCTGATCTTCGCGGGAGATTTCGTAGCGGCGCGCGAGATTCTCGGCCGTTCCAGCCATCGTCGTGTTGCAGTAAGTATCAAGGAGCGCGACCATCAAGCTGTCTTCAAGCTTGCCCTGTCCGAGCGGGAATCCGCTACGCGCCCCGTAGATCACGTGCGGAGCTTGCGACATCGACTCCATCCCGCCGACCAGCGCGGTGCGCGCCTCCGCGAGTTGGATCATCTGCGCGCCCGAAATGATTGACTGAATGCCACTCCCGCACAATCGATTGACGGTCAGCGCCGGACGCTCGTGCGGCACTCCCGCCTTGAGCGCCACGTGACGCGCGCCATAGATCGCATCGCCCGAAGTTTGCAAGGCGTTGCCGAT
>JACCRA010000642.1 GCA_013813825.1 Pyrinomonadaceae bacterium
GCCGGGCTTCGATCTCGATTGTGTGCAAGCCGCCGGCTTCCGCCGCGTCGCGCGCCACGTTGCCCGCGCTCTCGCCGTGCCGCACGATCCACACCATGTCCGGCCACTTTTGTTCGCGCTTCTTATCCCCTTCGGGCTGTGCTGATGGCAAAACAATTCCTCCCTGCTTGGCTTTCAATACTAAATCGACCCGCACTAGAAATGGACAGGACTGACAAGATGAACAGGATGTAATAACGACGCGCCCCGTCTCCTAAGACTGTCTCATCTTGTCAATCCTGTCTATTTCTTACAGTCGCAGTAATATCTGTTTGGCTTTAGAAAATTCCATATCACGAGGCCATCTCGTTATTGCGCCGCGCCGCCGCGTCGCCGAACGTCGTGAGCCACGAAGGGGACCAATCCGATTGACTCTCCTTTCCCTTCGCGCGCCGCTGACCGATGCCCCCGGCGGCGGCGGGCAAAAGTCGATTCGCCAGACTCATTAAATCGGCCGTCAGTTCCGGGAATAGGGCATGAAATTTGACGGCCAGCACTGCCTGCAACGAGACGATGATTTCCGCGTCACCGCGCTCGACGCCCGCGATGATCTGCCGCGCGGCGCGCTCGGCCTGTATCGCCGCGACGGGCAGCGAGTCGCTGATACTGAACCAAGCGTACTCGGCGCGGTGCTGTCCTTTGAAAATGGCGTTGCGCGGGCTGCCCGTCCGCATTAGGCCGGGGCAGACCGAAGTGACAATGACGTTATCCTTCGCCAACTCCGCGCGCAAGCCTTCGGTCAAACCGACGAGCGCGAATTTGCTCGCGCTGTAAGGGACCAGATGCGGGACGCCGATCTTGCCGCCAACCGATGAGATGTTGACGATGCGCCCAGCTCGCCGCCGGCGCATTTCCGGCAGCACGGCCAGCGTCGCATAGAGCGGCCCCCAGAAATGCGTCCGCATCGCTTCCTCGTAATCCGCCAGCGTCATCACTTCGAGCGGCCCGACCTGAATGACGCCGGCGTTATTGATCAGCACGTCGAGTTGTCCGAAACGTTTTTGGCAAACTCTGACCAGTTCCTGCACCTGTTTTTGATCGGTCACATCACACGGAATCGCCAGCACATCGGGTGCGCCGCGCCCCTTCAAGTCTAATCGCGCGCGTTCTAACTCTTGCGGCTCCCGCGCGCAGATCGCCACACGCGCCCCCCGCCCCGCCAACTCCCGGGCCAGCACCAACCCAAGCCCGCGCGAGCCGCCGGTGATCAACACCGACTTGTCCGCGAAATCGAACGCCCGGCCTCGCGTCAACGCCCGCGCCAACAGCAATCCGCCGACGCCGGCCGCCGCCAATTTCCACAAATCTCGATTATTTTCGCTCATCGCTGGTCCCCTCCCGCCTGTGCCCTTCTTCCGGGCGTGTCCTTCAACAGCTTATCCCTGATGTTCAATCTCAAGTTTAAAATTTCCAAAGTAACCGGGCATCAACAACCAATCAACCTTGAGGTCTGGCGGCGTCGCAAGTTCACACGAACGACGCGACGACCGGCGTGTGATCCGAAGGCCGCTCCCACGCGCGCGGCTCCTTGTCGATCCACGCCGCGTTGCAACGCTCGGCCAGCGGCGGCGAAACCCAGACGTGATCGATCCGCAGTCCGACGTTGCGACGGAAGCCGCCCGCGCGGTAGTCCCACCACGAGTAGAGTCCCGCGCCCGGCTCGTGCATTCTGAAGGCATCTGTAAAACCCCATTCCTTGACGTGTTCGAGCGCGGCCTTTTCCGGCTCGCTGAACAGAATGCGTCCCTCCCACCAGAGCGGATCATGCACGTCCCGATCTTCGGGCGCGACGTTGAAATCGCCGCACAGCAGCGCCTCTTCGTCGTCCCAGTATTCGTCGTCGAAAAACTCACGCAGTTGTCGCAGCCACGCGAGCTTGAAATGATACTGCTCCGTCCCGACCGACTGGCCGTTCGGGACATAGACGTTGACGACGCGCACGCCGCCAATTGTCCCCGCGATCAGACGCGCCGGCGCGCCCTCTTCACCGCCGGGAAAGCCGCGTTGCACATCAACACATTTTTCGCGCGAAATGATGGCGACCCCGTTATATGTCGGCTGCCCGTAAACTTCGCTGTGATAACCTAACCGTGCCAAGTCGTCGAAGGGAAACTTTTCCGTCCGGCACTTGAGTTCTTGCAGGCACAACACGTCCGGCCGCGCCGCCGCGAGCCACCGCAGCACCAGCGGCAGCCGTGCCAGTACCGAGTTCACATTCCAAGTTGCGATTTTCACGATGCGCCATCATAGATCGCCGTCGCCCTATTTTCTAAACGGCGCGAAGCTCTGACCGGCTTTTCTTGCGCGTAAAGCTCCCGCCGTTGCGACGACAACAAACATTACCGATGCACGTCAGCCACACATCGCGCGTCCTCATCGTCGAAGACGACGAACACCGCTGCCATTGGTTTCGCCGGAGGCTCGACAGTTACGAGTTGGACATCACCTGCGATGCAACGCAAGCGATCCGCTGGCTGGTTGAACGCGACTACAACTTAATCTTACTCGATC
>JACCRA010000662.1 GCA_013813825.1 Pyrinomonadaceae bacterium
AGTAGCTGAACCAGAAATTGATGTACTTCTGAATGATGTCGAGCGGGATGCCGTCTAAGTTTCGCGCGTCGCCGTCCTTGTCCTCCTTCATTAACTGCGCGGTGCGCTTGACGACGCGCCCGACGCCTGTTTCGCCGACGAACAGGTGATGCGCTTCTTCCGTCAACATGAACTGGCAGGTGCGGGCCAGCGGCTCGAAGCCCGACTCGGCGAGCGCGGCGAGTTGGTACTTGCCGTCGCGGTCGGTGAACATCGTGAAGCAGTAAAAGTTGAGCCAGTCGTCGCATGGCTGATTGAAGGCTTCGAGAATGCGCGGCTTGTCGGAGTCGCCGCTGCGGCGTTGGAGAAGTTCCTCGGCCTCGTCGCGCCCGTCGCGCCCGAAGTAGCGGTGCAACAGATAAACCATCGCCCACAGGTGACGGCCTTCCTCGACGTTCACTTGGAAAAGATTTCGCAAATCGTAGAGCGAAGGGCAGGTCTTGCCGAGTTCGCGCTGCTGCTCGACCGAGGCCGGCTCGGTGTCGCCCTGCGTGACGATGATGCGGCGCAGTGAGTTGCGAAACTCGCCCGGCACTTCCTGATAAGCGGGCTGTCCGTAGTTGTCGCCGAAGCCGACTTGCGCGTCCTTCTCGGCGGGCTTCAAAAAGATGCCCCAGCGATAGTCCGGCATCTTGATGTAATCGAAATGCGCCCACCCGTCCGGCTCCACGCTGATCGCGGTGCGGAGATAGACATCCTTTTGCTGGAACCCGTCCGGTCCCATCTCGCGCCACCAGTTCAAATAATTCGGCAGCCAGTTTTCCAGCGCGCGTTGCAGGCGCTTGTCTTCCGAGAGATTGACGTTGTTAGGAATGCGTTCGTAAAGCTGCATGATGTTACCTCCGAGATTTGCGATTTTAGATTTTAGATTTGCGATTGAAATTAGGACGGCTATGCCGAACTTTTTCAGATAAAGCGGCGAAGCTGTTCTTTTCCAATCAAAAATTGCAAATCAAAAATCAAAAATTCTTTAAGTTCGCTTGTAGTCAAACTGTGGCTGCGTCGGCTTGCCGTAGTTGGTCAGTGCGCCCTGCGGGCCGACAGCGTTGGGGCGCTGGAAAATCCAATTTTGCCATGCGGTCAGGCGGCCGTAGATTTTGGTGTCCATCGTTTCGGGGCCGGCGAAGCGCAGAGACGCTTCCATGCCGGTCAGAGCGTCGGGCGAGAGCGATGTGCGCTCTTCGATGGCGACGCGGATTTCGTCGTCCCAATCCAAGTCGTCGGGCGCGAAGGTGACGAGGCCAGCTTCGTCGGCGGCTTCCGTGTCGAAGCGGCCTTCGTGCGCGAGCACCTCTTCGGCCTGCTCCGGCGTGGCGAGAAAGCGCGATTGCAGGCGCGACAGCCCGTTGCTCATTGGCAAAATTCCGGCGTTGAACTCGCTCGTCGCGACCTCAACTTTCTCGTCGGGGCTGTTGAGCATGAACGTGCGGTCAGCCGACAACGCCAACTCCAACAAATTGCCGGCGAAGCAACTGCCCGGCTCGATCAAGGCAAAGAAGCTCTTGGCCGTCAGGTCGAGGCGGCGCAGCACGCGCGCCATGTGCAGAATAATTTCGCGGACGAGCCAGTGATCCTTATGTTTGACGAGCGTTTGATCGGCGGCCAAGACGGCGTCGATGTCGCCGGCGGTATGGACGCAAACCAAGCCGATCTCCAACTCGTTCATGCGAAGGTGCAACAGCGCGTTGTCCAACTCGCGATAGGCTTGCAGCGGCCAGTAGGCGTCGCCGAGCTTTTCGATCTCTTCGATTGACGCGGGCAAGTCGCCGGCTGCGGGGCCGCGCACGATCAAGTCGGCGGTGCGCTGCTCGCGGTTCAACTTCAGGCTGACGTACTGGTACTCGCGCCCGTTCTCACTCGCTTCGACTGGCAGCGGATTGAGTTTAATGCCTGTGGCCTTGCTGTTCGCGCCGTCGGCTTGGGCGATCTCTTTGACGCGGGCGGCGACCGCTTCCTGAAACTTGCTGGTGGGGAAGTGGCCGTCGATCAAGCCCCAGTCTTTCGCGCGCTTGCCTTTCAATCCTTCGGCCAGCGTCGAGAATACGTCAGCGCGGTCGCGGCGCACTTTGCGCTTATCAACCAGACGGGTCAGGCCGCCGGTGCCGGGCAGCACGCCGAGCAGTGGAACTTCGGGCAGCGAGACGGCCGAGTTGCCGTCATCGACTAAAAAAATTTCGTCGCAGGCGATGGCGAGTTCGTAGCCGCCGCCAGAGGCCGTGCCGTTTAAGGCGGCAACGTACTTTTGGCCGGAGTTGGCGGAGGCGTCCTCGATGGCGCAACGCGTCTCGTTGGTGAACTTGCAGAAGTTGACTTTGAAAGCGTGGCTGGAAGTGCCGAGCATGTAAATGTTCGCGCCCGCGCAAAAGATGCGCGGCTTGAGGCTCGTGACGACGACGGCCTTCACCTCCGGGCGCTCGAAGCGCAGGCGCTGGACGGCGTCGGCCAGTTCGATGTCCACACCCAAATCATAAGAGTTGAGTTTCAGCTTGTAGCCGTCCGCAATCGTCTCGTTTTCCTGCACGTCCATCGTCAGCGTCGCGACTGCGCCGGCGACGCCGAGCTTCCAGTGCTTGTACCGCTCAGGCGATGTTTCAAAGTTAATCATTAAAAATCCTGACTCCGGCCAACGCGTAGATGATTACCGATCTGGATTGTTGATTGTTCGAACGTTCGTTCGGAAATAATATTAGCGCGGAATCGTCGATCGGGTCAAACGGCGGGAAGGCCGGTTCAGGGATGGCAGGACGGCGAAGAAAACGAGCGTCAATAAAGAAATGACGCTTGACAGGCGCGGCCCGCGGCGCGTAGCTTCGTGTGCATTTTGACCTCACGGAGGCGCATCTGTTCTGGTGAACGGCGCGGTCTTCAAAACCGTCTGTGAGCCTGTGAGAACAGGCTCAGGTGGGTTCGATTCCCACACGCCTCCGCCACACATACCGGCGCCGCGCGCCATCCTTCTATATTCCCTCCCGAAATAACGCCTTCAGGCGTGGCTCCACGTATCTCTCCTTCCCGCTCGCTACGCCTCCCCAAGTTTTGCAACACGACGGCAATAATTTCGCAATTCCCGGCGGGAAAAGTGGGTGCGACGGCTCAAGAAAAGCTCAAGAATTTCTCAAGGGCGCTGGATATTCTATACCCGTTCCCGAAGGAACTTTGACTCAACCCGAAAAAGGCATCGCCGTTCGGCGCGACCGTGCCGTGAGAGTTCGCCGTCTTAGGTCAGGAGGAAGACAATGACCCCGAATTTGAGTAGCCTATTCAAAGGCGCGCAATCTGAGCTTTGCACCCGCTTATTTCAGCAGACCGCGATCAGGGAAACCGGAAGGACAACGGGAGCTAAAGTTTCGGCCTTTTGCAGCTTATCTTTAGCGGCTCGCAGGGCATTGAGCGCGGTGATGCTGGTCAGCCTGCTCTGCTCTCTGGCGTGGCTCCCGTTGCCGTTTGTGGCGCAGGCCGCCGATCCGCCGGCAGGCACGATCAGCCCGGTAGGGCCGACGCAGACTTGGACGGGGACGGCGACGGGCGGCGCGCCATCGGCCAATGAGGGAACATGTGTGGAAGGAGTCAACTGCGACACTTACACGTTGAATGTCTCCGGCACGCCCTCCGATTGGACGGGCAAAGTCATCTCGATCAAGATCGAGTGGACGAATCCGGCCAACGACTATGATCTCTACGTCCACAAAGACTCGAACGCTGGCCCCGTCGTCGGGCAGTCCGCCGACGGCGCGCCCGACACGGATGAGAGTACGGCCATCAGCCCCAGTTCGACCGGCACGGGCGTCTATACGGTTCACGTCGTCTATTTCTCCGTCACGCCGCTCGTCGATCAGTATCGCGGGACGGCCAGCGTGGA
>JACCRA010000699.1 GCA_013813825.1 Pyrinomonadaceae bacterium
TCCGGCAGCAGTGGAGGCGGCAGCGGAACGGTCAGTTACTCAGTTGCAGCAAATACCAACTCTAGTCTCCGCGCCGGTACAATAGTCATTGCCGGTCAAACACTTACTGTAACCCAAGCTGGGAGCAGTGGAGTTGTCGGGCTACAATATTATTCACTACCAAGACCGGTTCGGCTCTTGGATACGCGACTGGGGGCGCCGGCGTGTGATGCGCCCGGTGGGCCGCTGGCTGGCGGGGCGGTGCGCACCGAGAACGCACGCGTGACTTGCGGCGGAATTACCATTCCTGCTGACGCTCAAGCCATTGTAGGCAACGCTACAGCGATCAACACCGTGCCGGGTGGTGTTGCTGGTTACATCACGCTGTACCCTAGTGGAGCGCCACGCCCGACCGTCTCGAACCTGAACTACGTGCCTAATCAGATCGTGCCTAATGCTTTCACCGTCGGCTTGGGCGGTGACGGGGCATTCAACATTTACGCTACTTCGGGCGTTAACTTCATCGTCGATATCACCGGCTACTACGCTCCACCCGGCACCGGAGGTCTCTACTACCACCCGTTGCCGACCCCCGTTCGGCTGCTGGATACAAGGCTTGGACAACCAGCCTGCGATACGCCCGATACTGCGCTGACCGGCGGCGCGAGCCGCACACAGAATTTACGCACGACCTGCGGCGGGGTGACGATTCCATCGAGCGCGCTCGTCGCGGTTGGCAATGCTACTGTCGTTAATGACGTGGTAGGTGCGACCGACGGCTATATTACGCTTTACCCGAGCGGGTCGGGGCTACCGACTGCCTCGAACTTGAATTATGTGCCGGGGCAGGTGGTCCCCAACGCGTTCACGGTCGGGCTGGGAGGTGACGGGGCTTTCAACATCTTCGCTTCATCATCAACCAATTTCATTGTGGATATTACGGGCTACTACAGCGATCAAGCTACCGACATCAACGGAACAGGGCTACTGTATTATGCCTTACCGAACCCGGTCCGGTTGCTCGACACTAGGGCGGGACAACCCGCATGCGACGCTCCCGGCACGCCGCTCTCAAGCGGCGCCACGCGCACCGAAGCGGCGCGCACCGTGTGCCTGGGGATTCCGTCAATCGCTTCGGTAGTTGTCGGCAACGCGACGGTGGTTAACACCACAGCAGGCTCGGCGAGCGGCTACATTACCTTATACCCGAGCGGCGCGGCGCAGCCGACGGTCTCGAATCTGAACTACGTGCCGGGTCAGGTGGTGCCGAACTCCTTCACAGTCGGGCTTGGTAGCGACGGGGCCTTCAACATCTACGCTTCGTCGTCAACCCATTTCATTGCCGACGTGACCGGGTATTTCGCCCCGTAACTGAGTACGCCGTCTTATGCAGAGTTGAAGTGAAAGAGCCAGTCGAGGTAAAGAATTAAAGAGGCGCGGAGCTTGAGTCCGACAATAAGGTAAGCCCCGGAGAAGTGGAAGAAAACCGATGCGGAATTTCTTTCGCCCCTCCGGGGCTTGTTGATCTGTTCGACGATTGGTCCCACAGCTCACGCGGTGGGCTACTGATCTACCGCGCCTCCGGCGCTGCAAACCCGCCCCGGTAGTCTTACTTCTTCATCTGAATCTCTTTCAACAATTCTTCGCGAAAATAGCCGGACGGAATTGTGCCTTGCTTCATGTAGAGCAGGTGAAAATCTTTGGGCGAGAAGCGGTCGCCAGCGAGTTTGGCGGCTTCTGTGCGGAGCGCGAAAATCTGGTCTTTGCCGAGGCGGTAGGTAATCGCCTGCGTCGGCCATTTGGAGTAGCGGAAGATGGCGCGCTCACTGGATTCGCAACTGGCGCGCTTGGCGTCGCTTTTGAGCGTCGCGGCGTCGCGGCAGGAGCCGGATTGGAAGTTGACGACTTGGGAGAAAAGGTCAACGGCGTCGTCGTAGATCATCCGTCCGGTGTGAATGCCGGTGTCGATGCGAACGCGGAGGTCGCGGTAGAGCTTGCCTTGCAGTTGGTAGAGGCGCTCTTCGGGCGTGTAAAAGCCGTTGGGAAAATTGGGCTGGGTTTCGGCCATCAAGGCTTCGGAATAGAGCGCCCAGCCTTCGGAGGCGAGAGAGTCCTGCCACATTGAGGAAGAATCTTCGACCGCGCCGGGCGTCAGCCAGCGGACGGGGGCGATCAGGTCGCGGTACTGCGTCATCACTTTGTAGTGCCAGTCGTGGCCGGGGAAGCCCTCGTGCGCGGAGAGATCGGCGAGAGCCGAGCGGTTGTTCTCCTTTAAGGCCGCCACATCGTTGTCGGTCGTAGTGACGTAGAAGCGGCCGACGCCGCTGTTCTTAAAAATTGGCGCGGGATAATAAGCCGCGCCGTCGATGGAGGCGCGCAGGGGCGGCGGCGTCTCGACCACTTCGAGCTTGTAATCCGCCGGCACGTCGAAGACGCCGGACTGGCGGCCGTAATCGACGAGACGACGCGCGGCCTCGTCGTACCACTTGACCATTTCGGCATCGGACTTCGGATAGTCTTTGCCGAGTTCGTCGAAGACGGTGCGGACGGCTTGGTTGCCGTCGGCGGGCAGTATTAAATTCTTGCGCTTGCCGATCTCGCGGGCGAGGGCGATCATCTCGTTCTGCGTCGCCTGCACAATCGGCATCGCTTCTTCGTAAAGCTGCCCGGCCGTCTTGTCGATCCTGAGATTGTTCTTCACCGCCCAGTTGTATTCTTCTTCGCCCATCGCGTAGCGGTCGGCGCGAAACTGCGATTTGAGCGCCTCGATGCCCGGCTTCTTCACGTCGTCGAAAAACGTCCGCGCGACGTAATCGCGTAAGCCGAGGTAAGCCGCCGCCGCGCCCTTGCCGGCCTCTGTGAGCTGTTTGAGCAGTTCGTCGCGCTGTGCGCCGGAGGCAAGGCGGTCGGCGGCGAGTTGCGGCAGCGTCTCCGCGAAATACTTGGCGTTGGCTTCGGACGTGTTGATGCCGTTGCGTCGCAGCATTCGTTGATCGGGCGTGTTGCCGGATTTCACTCCGGCGGTGATCTGCTCTTGCGCGACTTTCAAGAACTGCGGGACAGTGCCGACGCGCTTGACGACGAGCGACCATTCTTCCGGCGTGCCGTAAGTTTTATCGCCGGTCTGCGTCAGGCCTTGCAGTTGCCAGTCGATGGCGCGGAAAGGCTCGTCGGTGTAAGTGTCGAGGGCGCGCTCCTGATATTTTCGCGTCTGGTGCTGGCGCAACAAAAAGCTGATTTGCGCCAGCGCCACTTCGCGATCAATCCGCAAGTTCGGCGAAAGCGATGCGGGCGCCATGCCCTCGAAAATCTTCCGCGCTTCAGCGAGCCAGCGGTCTTCCTCAGTGATGGCCGCCGGCGAATGATCGCGCAATTTGCCGTCCACTGCGAGCAAATTGGGATCGAGTCCCGCGCCGCCAAGATAAGTATTGACCGTCGGGTTACGCCGCAGAAACTCGCGCACGTAAGCATCGTGCGCTTTCCTAAACACTTGATCACCAGCGGCGGCCGCAGCCGAATTTCGCGCTTTGCTTTGCGCGGCGGATCGCTGTTGCACGTAGGACGTTACCGTGAGCAGCACGGCAAGGATCAATAAAAGTTTTCTCATTCTTGTACCTTCCGATTAAAGATGGACGACAGAGGGTAACTAATTGATGAGGTGTGGACGACAATCAGTTGGCAACAATTCTATCGCCGATAAACAACTTGGGGTTGGGCGCAACTTAAGGCAACGCATCACAGCCACTTCGCGTCTCAAGGATTGAGCATAGCAATGACCCACATGGCCGCTGAGGGGCGGTCAAAAAAGTTGGGCAATTCTCCTGTGGATTCCGCCCGGTGTGAGCGCACCGGGCGGCTTTTTTTTAAGAGTAGTCAGTAATTAGTAATCAGTTTTTAATACACTAAAGCCGTGCAAACTAACACTAAGGTTTTTACTGATTACTGATCACTTCTTTTCCCCTGTGAACTTGAGCGCCGGGGCGATGGGCATATCGACGTTGATCTGGCCGCTGAGGCTGTGGCCTTCGACGTGGCCAGTGATTTTGGCGTTGAAGGTGCGCCCCTGATACGGGTAGGCGACGCCGGCAGTGAAACTGTCAGCCGCCGTCTGCAAGTCTTGGAGCGAAACGTCGCCGAGCTTCGAGCTGATGTTGCCCGTGTTGTCCGGCCGGAGATCGAGCGTCGCCGGGTGCTGGCCGAAAGGCGTCTTGACTTGCAACTCCCACGTCCCGAAGAGGACGCTGCCCGCGTCGGCCTCCGTCGCCTGCGCCGCGGTTCTCATCTCGTCTGCCATCTGGTTATGTCTCCTTGCGTTGTCCCGTGCTGTCGTAAAGTTCAATCGTCTCGGCGTAAGGCTGAACTTGAGCGCGGACAGCCGTTGCGTCGCCGACGATGACGATGGCGGCTGTGTCCGGCGCAAGTTGCTCACGTGCGACGCGGCGGACTTCATCGCGCGTCACGGCCTCAATTCGCTCGCGGTAAGTTTCCAGATAGTCCGCCGGCAGGCCGAACAATCTGATCTGCATCAGTTGGTCGATCAACCCGTCGAGCGTCTCCAGCCGGATGGGGAAGATGCCGGTCAGGTAGCTCTGGGCGTCGCGCAACTCTTTCTCCGACACCAAATTTTCCCGAATGCGACTTAACTCGTAGAAAAACTCTTTCAGCGAATCGCCGGTGACGGGCGTGCGAACTTCGGCGGTGGCGCGGAAACTGCCCGCCACGCGGCGCGCATCGAGGCTGGTGTAAGCGCCATAGGTATAGCCCTTCTCCTCGCGCAAGTTCATGAAGAGTCGCGATGAAGCGTTCGCGCCGAGGATCGTGTGCATCACGAGCATCGGGAAATAGTCCGGGTCGGTGCGCTTGATTGCGGGGTTGGCGATGACGATGTTCGACTGGGCGGAGCCGGGGCGATCCACGAGATAGGCGACACGAGCGGAGCGTTCGGGCAGGGCGGGGAAGCGTACCGGCTCGACATGGCCGGGCTGCCACGCGCCGAACAACTGCTCGACGCGGCGCAAGACGGCTTCGCGCTCCACGTCACCGCCAACGATCAAGATGGCGTCGTTCGGGACAAACTTCTCGCGGTGGAATGCTGCCATCTGCTCGCGCGTCATCGCGCTGATAGATGCGGGCGTCGGCGCGACAGTCGCATACGGGTGCTCGCCGTAGATGACTTTAGCGAGCCGCTCGTTGGCGAGAAACGACGGCTGGCCGCGTTGC
>JACCRA010000722.1 GCA_013813825.1 Pyrinomonadaceae bacterium
CCCACGCCGCGCGGCGAACCGGCGGCGGCCTCCGTCGCCATCCCGCCCGACTGGGGCGCGCTGCTGCGCGAAGACCCGCGCACGGCGCAACAGGAACTCTTGCGCGTCCGCTCCGAATTTCAACAAGCCTTCGCCGCCGGATTCGTCTGCGCCGGCTTCGAGCGCAGCGCCACCGCTCCGCGCTATCTGTTTTATATCCAAGTGTCAGATGTCAGGCCTCAGGTGTCAGGATAAACATCTGCTCCTTCCCGACACTCGACACCTGACACCTGACACCTTTTCTTATGCCTTTCACTCGCTTTGATCGTTACGTGGATCGTCATGCCAACGCTTTTGTCGAGCGGCTACAGGCGCTGTGCCGGATGCCGTCGGTGGCGGCGCGGGGCACGGGGATGCGCGCGGTGGCGGAGACGGTCGAGCAGTTGATGCAGCGCGTCGGCGCGGGCACGCGGACATTCAAGTTGGGCAGCGGCTTTCCCATCGTCTTCGGCGAGTTCGGCGCGGGCACGCATTGCTTCGTCGTCTATGGGCATTATGACGTGCAGCCGGTCGGCTCGCTCTCCGAGTGGGCGGTTGGTCCCTTCGCGGCGAGCGTGCTGGACGACAAGCTGTATGCGCGCGGAGCGTCGAACAGCAAGGGCGATCTGGTAGCGCGGCTCGCGGCCGTCGAGGCGTATCAGAAAACTTTCGGGAAACTGCCGATCTGCCTGCGTTTCGTCGTCGAGGGCGAGGACGGCTTGGGCAGTCCGAGCCTCTACCGCTTCACGCGGGAACACGCCGAGATGCTGCGCGCCGACGGCTGCATCTGGGACGACGGCTATAAGGACACGAAGGAACGCCTCGTCATCAGCCTCGGCTTCAAGGGCATCTCCTTCGTCGAGTTGCGCGCGCACGGGGCGCGCACCGATCTGCATTCCAAGTGGGGCGGCATTGTGCCGAACCCAGCGTGGCGGCTGGTGCAGGCGCTCGCCACCGTCGTCTCGCCGAAAGGGGTGATCACGATTGACGGCTTCACCTCGCACGTCGCTCCCATCGCGCCGGAAGACAATCAATCGCTGAAGCTGATCGAGTTGGACGAAGCGGGCTTAAAGCGCGAGTTCAAGATCGGCGGCTGGGTACGCGGCATGAGCGGGCGCGCGCTCGCCAAAGAATTGATCTTCGGCCCGACCTGCACCATCTGCGGCATTCACACCGGCCACACCGAGGCCGGCGCGAAAACCGTCTTGCCCGGCATGGCCGTCGCTCGTCTAGATTTCCGACTGGTTCCCGATCTCACTTCCCACATCGTCATCAAATTGCTGCGGCATCATCTCGACGTGCGCGACTTCAAGGACATCGAAGTGATTGAACTGGCCTCCGCGCCCTATGCCAAATCCTCCATTAACTCGGTCGTCGCGCGGGCGGCGACCAACGCGGCGGTGGAAGTCTATGAAGCTCCCGCGCTCGTCTATCCGCTCGATCCGGCGAGTGGTCCCGTCGGCGCGGTCTGCGGCGTCTCCGCGCCGCCCGTCCCCGTCGTTTCCTTCGGCATCAGCTACGCCGGCTCGAACCCCCACGCGCCCAACGAAAACATTCGCCTCGACGACTTCACGCAGGGCGTTAAATACTTCGGCCGCGTTATTCACCACCTCGCGCAGATCGCCAAAGAGGACAATCGCGAGCGGCAGAATATCGAAAATGTCGTGACGCTCGGTAAAATTTGAGTTGAATGATTGTGGGGCGGTTATCTTTGTGCTGATGGCTGAAAGAAACGAGTTAATGAGTGAAGAACTGCAAAGCAGCTATGATCGCGTGGCAGAAGATTACGCCCAGCAATTTCGTGACGAAATGGATCAGAAGCCATTTGACCGAAAGATGCTTGATTGGTTAATTGAAAAACTAGGCGGCTCAGGCATCATCTGTGACATGGGATGTGGTCCCGGACAAATCGCTCGCTATTTGCACAGTCAGGGAGTAAAGGCGTGCGGCGTTGATTTGTCGCCAGCAATGGTGCAACAAGCACAGAGTTTGAATCCAGAGATTCCCTTTCAACGAGGTGATATGCTGGCTCTCGCTGATGTCGCGGACAATTCTTATGGCGGGATAGCGGCTTTTTATTCTATCGTCCACATTCCCCGCCGGAAGGTGGTGCAGGCATTGCAGGAGTTCAAGCGTGTGCTGCGTCCGCAGGGAGTGTTGTTGCTCGCTTTCCATATCGGACAAGAAATCAAGCATCTTGATGAGTGGTGGGGGAAAGAGGTATCTGTAGATTTCCTATTCTTTGAAACCGAGGAAATGAAGAGCTATCTGATGACGGCAGGTTTTGGGCTAGAGGAAGTAATCGAGAGAGACCCGTACCCGGAAGCGGTGGAGTATCAAAGTCGTCGCGCGTATATCTTTGCAAAGAAAGAGTAGTTCTCTTCGCCGCCGCGCAGATCGCCAAAGAGGCCGACCGCGAGCGGCATAACATTGAGAACATTGTGACACTTAATAAATAGTCGGGTATGCGTGGGCGGCGAATGTTTCTGAGAAGAAGATGATGAGTTGTATGTTACGGGCGTTAGGCGTTGAGTTCGCGGTTGATGATTTTATCGCCGGCAGCAGCCTTTTCCCTTGCGCGCATAGACTCTATCGCAAAGGTGAGTCGATGTTCCCCGTTACGCAGCCTAACGGACCTATGGATCAACATTCCGGCATAAACATCAAAGTGAGTGCGGCGCAGCGTAATCAATTGGCGGCACAGATTGAAGATGCGATTGCCTATCTTGAAAATAATCAGGAAGAACTGAAAAGGTTGTGTAATTTTCCCGGCGTTGAAGTTGTAGGGTTGGATTTCGGCGTGAAGCTTCCAGATGAGTTTGAGTCAATGTACTTTATGCCTAAGTTGCTTTATTTAGCCGGAAGCATCGGTATTGGCATTGAGATAACGTATTACTGAAAGTGGCTGCTCAAGTAGTCAAGCTGCTCTTGAGACTCTCGCGGATCAGAGCATTCCCATTAGCGTTGTAGGGAAGACAACCTATGAGCGGCGGTTGATGGCGAATTGCGGTGGAGGTGTTGTCAGTGAAATACATTGTCGAATATGAACAGGAAGAAGACGGGCGTTGGTTGGCGGAAGTTTTAGAACTGCCCGGAGTGTTGGCCTACGGGCAGACCGCCGATGAAGCCATCGCTAAAGCGCAGGCGCTCGCGCTACGTGTGCTCGCGGATCAGCTTGAACATGGAGAGGGCGCTCGCGAAATGTTGAGCATCTCTTTTGCCGCGGCATGAGCCAGTGGCCTTCAACTAAAGCGAAGCGCGTTTTGGCCGCGCTCCTTCGGATCGGTTGGAGCATCAAGCGCGAGTCCGGCACGTCGCACAAGATTCTCACGCGCGACGGGTGGGCTGATGTCGTTTTCGCCTTCCACGACAGGGAAGAGATCGGGCCGAAGATGCTGGCACGCATCGCTAAAAACACCGGCCTCAAACCCGAAGACATGTGAGCACCACGTTGCGGGTCACTGTCCTCAGAGCTTCACCACGAGCTTGCCTACATTCTTACCTTCAAACAATTTGTTGAGCGCTTGCGGGGCGTTCTCTAATCCCGCAACCTCATCTACGCGATATTTAATTTTGCCCTCCGTGAGCCAGCGGCCGAGGTCAGCGAAGGCTTCCGCAGCGCGCGGCAGGTAGTCGAGAACGATGAAGCCTTCGACGCGGGCGCGCCGCACGAGGATGTTGCCGAAGTGGTAGGGGCCGGGCGGCGGCTTGACGGCGTTGTACTGCGAGATCAACCCGCACAGCACGATGCGCGCGCGGTTGTTGATGACGCCGAGCACCGCGTCGAGTATCTCGCCGCCGACGTTCTCGAAATTGACATCGACGCCCGCAGGGCAATGCTGCTTCAAGCCGTCGAGTACGGACCCGGACTTGTAATCGATGGCGGCGTCGAAGCCGAGTTCTTCCGTGAGCCAGCGACATTTCTCCGCGCCGCCCGCGATGCCGACGACACGGCAGCCTTTAATCTTCCCGATCTGCCCGACGAGTGAGCCGGTCGCGCCGGCGGCGGCCGAGACGACGAGCGTTTCGCCGGCCTGTGGTTTGCCAATGTCGAGCAAACCGAAGTAAGCCGTCAGGCCGACGTGCCCGAACAAGCCGAAGTAGGCGGTTAGCGGAACGGCCGGCGTGTCCGGCAAAACGCTCAATCCCGCGCCGTCCGTCACCGCGTAATCTTGCCAGCCGAACATTCCTTGAACATTGGTCCCTTCTTTGAATTGAGGATCGCGCGACTGTTCAACGACGCCGATGGCGATCCCGCGCATCACCTCGCCGATGCCCACCGGCGGCAGGTAGCTGTCCGCCTCGCTCACCCAGATGCGGTTGGTAGGATCGAGCGATAGGTAAAGGTTGCGGACGAGAAGCTGGCCTTCATCAAGAGAGACGAGCGGCTGCTCCGTCATCTCGAAGTCTGACTCTTTAATATTCCCGACGGGACGCGCGGCCAGTCGCCACTGGCGGTTCATTTGAGCACTCATTTAATAGTCTCCTCAATCGTGGACTTTTGCACACGGCGGCTGGTTTGACAAGGTATGGCAAGTGCGCTAAC
>JACCRA010000726.1 GCA_013813825.1 Pyrinomonadaceae bacterium
ACCGGCGCGCCCGTGTACGCTTCGATGATTAACTACCCGTTCGCCGCGCAGTTGCACGACCCCGTCAGAGTTCTCGCGCGGGCCGAAGACTACGTCTTCCCGTATCAGGGCGGCGCGTTCACCGTGCGATACGACTACTCTGCGAGCCACCCCGAAACCATTACGAGTTTTCTGCGCGACATCATCGCGGGCGGAGAGTTCGCGCGCCGGCCCCGGAACCGCGCCACCGTCATCGCTCACATCGCCGCCGAGCTTGGCGTCTCCTTTTTTGTCATAACTTTTGGCTATTCACTTAGGCAATCTCGTACTCTTTGATGAAGCCGCCCATCCACTCGCGGATTTCATCACGCACGCGGCGGAAGATAGCCATGCGGGATTCGTAGTTGCCTACGGATGGCGGCGGCGGATCATCGAAGCTCTGATGGATGCGTGTAGTTCCGCCGGGAAAGACCGGACAACTCTCTTTCGCGTTGTCACAGACCGTGATGACATAAGCGAAATCTCGCCCCGTGAATTCATCAACTGACTTGGAGCGTTGACCGGAGATGTCAATGCCGATCTCCTGCATCGCTTGGAGCGCTTCGGGACGGACGTGGCTCGGCGCGATGCCTGCGCTCTCAACCTCAAACTTGCCGCCGCCGTCGTGACGAAGGATTCCTTCCGCCATCTGGCTGCGGGCTGAATTACCCGTACAAAGGATCAACACTCGCACTAGATTGTCCATTAATCATTCTCCGCTGAAATCTTTATCCGGCTCATGCGGGACAACTACTGCTTCCGCTTCTTTCATGGTTGCGGGAGCAAGCCAGCTAAACAACATCGTCGCAGCGAAAGCTCCGGCAAGTTGCGCGAGAATGAAGCCGGGCACCTCTGCCGGACGGATTCCGGCGAATGTATCGCTCGCGGCGCGGGCGAGCGTGACAGCCGGATTAGCAAACGAAGTTGACGCTGTGAACCAGTAAGCCGAAGTGATGTAGGCGGCGACGGCAAACGGCACAACACTCACCGAGCGCAGCCGCACGCATCCCCAGATCGTAGCGAGCAAGCCGAAGGTGGCAATGAACTCGCTGAACATCTGCGCGCCACCGGCGCGTGCATGGCGGGATAGAAAAAAGATGGGTGCGCCAAACATGAGGTGCGCCGCCGCCACGCCGACGAAAGCACCTCCAACTTGCGCCGCGATGTACGCGGGAACATCGCGCCAAGACAGCCCGCCCTGCCAAGCGTCGGCAAGCGTGACAGCCGGGTTAAAGTGCGCGCCGGAGATCGTTCCAAATGTCAGGAGCAGCGCAACGAGCGCCGCGCCAGTCGAGATGGTGTTAGCGAGCAGCGCGATAGCGACGTTGCCGCCCGCCAACCGCTCGCCCATGATGCCTGAGCCGACGACCGCCGTTAACAGCATCGCCGTGCCAACCACTTCGGCGACGATGCGCCGCGCTAGATTTGGGCGTCTGGTCACCGCCTTAACAGCACACCGCCACGCCGCAACAACCGGCGGTTGAAGCAGGATTCGCCTCCGCTTTAACCGCGAATACCTTCACGCTCGCCGCGTAATCGTTGACGTTATAGCGGCGCAGCAAATCGGCGAGATCTGTATGCAATTCGCTATCAGCCGCCGCCGAAACGTCTGGCGCACCGCAGCACCCCGAAGCCGCGAGTGGCAGCGAACTTGACGACGAGTTTTCCGTCTGCGCCGTCATCGCCGGAGAGCAACACCCAGATTGGTTTTCGAGTTTCGCGTAAGCGTTCAGGTCCGCGCCGCTGTCCACGATCTCAACGCTTGAGAAGCCCGCTTCGATGAGTCCGCGCCTGTAGTCTTCGATGGAGATGGCGCCGGCAATGCACCCAACGTAAGCCAGCAGGTCGTTGCCGAGTTCGGCGGGGAGCGGTTGCTTGAGCGCGATGTCGCTGACGGCGAGGCGACCGCCCGGACGGAGGACGCGCGCGATCTCACGAAAGACCGCTTCCTTATCCGGCGCGAGGTTGATGACGCAGTTGCTAATCACGCAATCAACCGAATTGTCGGGAAGCGGCAGGCGGTCAATCGTCGCCAGATAGAACTCGACGTTCGGCGCGCCGCCCATCTGCTTGGCGGTGTTGCGCCGCGCCAACTCGATCATTTCCTCGGTCATGTCAATGCCGATGGCGCGCCCCGTAGGTCCGACTTTCTGCGCGGCGAGGAACACATCTAAACCGCCGCCGCTGCCTAAGTCCACAACCACCTCGCCCGGACGCAAACTCGCGGTCGCCGTCGGGTTGCCACACGACAGCCCCATGTTGGCTTCCGAAGGGATGGAAGCCAACTCCTCCGGCGTGTAGCCGAATGCCTCGGCGACCGCTTTGACCCCGCCGTGTTCGCTCGACAGGCCGCTCACGGCAACCGCGCCGTACTTCGATCTGACCGCCGCTTGAATATTGTCTTGCATACTCCACCGCCTTTCGTCGCTGATGAATTCATATTCGCATGGGCGAATGTATGAACGAGCATAGGATGGTGTTATATATATGTCAAGGCGTATTTAATATGTTGTGATTAAATCTTTATGAGCAAGGCACATAAAACTCACGAGATGGAATGACGAGTCTGCCTTAGCCCGGTTCGACAATTAGTTTGCCGCGCATCATGTTCATACCACAAGTGAATGTAAATTCGCCCGCTTTGTCCGGCGTGAACTCAATGGCTGTTGTCTTAAACGCGGGCAAGTCGCGGGCGATATGAAAATCGCCGAAGATGACTTGCTCGCTGCACGAAGCAGTTTCGTCGCGGTAAAAATCTAAGCGCACGGGCGAGCCTTCCTTGACGACGATCACATCGGGCGAATAGCCGCCCTTAACCATCACTTTGATCTCTTGCACGCCACTCGCATTTTGCATCGCCGCAACCTGTTCGCGTTCGCCGAAGAAGTACCACAGGACGAACGCGAGGAGTGCGACGCCACCAATAATGACAATGATTTCCGTCGTATCCATTCCTCACCTCACTTCAACACTTCAACCTGCTGCGCTTTGAACCTTCGCTGGCGCAGACTGTTGGCGACAACCGATACGCTCGACAGGCTCATCGCCGCGCTGGCAATGATCGGCGAAAGCAGCCAGCCCGTGAACGGGTAGAACAGACCCGCCGCGAGCGGGATGCCAAGCGTGATGTAGATGAACGCCCAGAATAAGTACACCGTAATCCAAGTTAATTGATAAACATGCTCGCCTTGCCTGATCCTTTCAGCATGGCAAGACCAGCACAACCGACCAAACTACCACAGACCGAACTGCGCTCTTTGACAACCATCTACAAACGCGGCACCACGGCGGCCAGAACCCAGACTCGCGCCCGCAGGTCACGCGCGCTGGAGCCTGCGCCTGTTGGCTGACACAGCGGTCGAGTTGCAGTTGCGCGAGTCGGTCTCGCATAACGCCGTCAAAGAGATACTGAAAAAACGAGCTAAAGCCGCCTCTGTTTGCCTGTCTGGCATCTCCATCGCCTGCGACATCTATGTGCCCAACTAATGGCACCAACAGGTATCCTCGGAACGGGTAACCGAGTTGCACTGACAAGTTGAAGTCACGCGAAGGCGGAAAAAACAAATCGTACTCAACTGAACGCAGCTATAAGTTTCCGATTTTGGGATCGAGCGTTTTCAATAATGAACACGGGCGGCAAACATTCTTCCGACATCCGAAGGAGATTCCTATCAAATCGCGGCTTTTTAATAACTTTTTGTTTGGTACAGGTTTTGTTATCGCGAGGCTTGGTTAGACCACAGCTATGGACGTCAAGCGCGCCTCTCGCGGTCGCCGCAAAAATTCGCGCCGCGCTCTGCGTGCTGGTCGCCGCCATCGTCGCCGTCACCTTCGGCCTCTCGTGCCTCAAGCCAGCCGCGCCCGGCGTCGCGCGCTCCACCGTCCTGACCGGCCACGTCAAGCGCGGGCAGATGCTGCGCCAAGTCCGCGGCATCGGCACCTTGGTCGCCCGCGACGCGGGCGGGGCGACGGTCTGCATGGCGACGCACGATCCGCGGTATGCGAAGTATGCGGACCGGACGTTCCACCTCTTCGACGGGCAAGCGGTGGAGGAAGACCGGCACCAGAAAGCGGCGGAAGAGAGCGGCTTTAACTTATAACAACAGGTAAGTTTCAGCACTAACCGGATCACAAGGGGCGGTATGAGCCGAGAACGTAGAATGTTTTGTGATTCGATTGAGACAATAGACCAAGGTCGATTCAATAAGGATGACGGCGGAAGGTTGAAGGCTGAATCAAAGAGATGCTCAACTCTCATTAACCAGCTTCATCCTTCATCATGGCTTGTAAAGGGGTGTGGTCGATGAAAACTATCTGGCAAGACTTGCGGTATGGGTTCCGCATGTTGGTGAAATCGCCGGGTTTTACGTTGGTGGCAGTAGTGACCTTGGCGCTGGGGATCGGGGCGAACAGCGCCATCTTTAGTGGCGTGAGCGCGTTTGTTCTGCGGCCGTTGCCGGTGGAGGAACCGGAGCGGGTGGTGCGGGTGTTTGAGAGCAGCGGGGGGATGGGAGACCACGGCCCGGAGTTGGCGGGCAGTTTCTCGTTCCCCGATTACGCGGACTATCGGGATCAAGCCCAAGTGTTCGACGGGTTGACCGCTCAGAGACTGGTTCAAGCGGCACTCAGCCGGGACGCTGAGAACGACGTGATCTGGGGCGAGATGGTCAGCGGCAATTTTTTCGACGCACTACGCATCCGCCCGGCGTTGGGGCGAGCCATTCTACCCGAAGAAGACACGACGCCGGGCGCGCACCCGGTCGTCGTCATCAGCCAGAACCTCTGGCGCAACCGCTTCGACGCCAATCCGAATATCATCAACCAGAATGTCTCGCTCAATGGTCAGCCGTTCACCATCATCGGCGTCGCGCCGAAAGGCTTTACCGGATCGAAATTCGCGCTGGCGATGGATTTCTGGGTTCCGCTGTCGATGCAGCAGCAGATCGACCGGGAAGACCTCTGGCTCGACAAACGGGGTGATCACCGTTTGGAAGTCTTCGGGCGACTTAGGGATGGGGTGACGCTTGAACAAGCGGCATCATCTCTCAGCGTTGTGGCGCAAAGACTCGGCGAGACTTACCCGAACGAGAGGAACAGGAACACAAAGGTCGTCGTGATGCCGGAGACGGAGGGGCGTTACGAAGAGGTCTCCGGCGTCGTCAATCTCGGGGCGGGACTGGCGTTGGCGGTGGTGGGCGTCGTGCTGCTGATCGCCTGCGCCAACGTCGCGAATCTGCTGCTGGTGCGGGCCGCCGCTCGCCGCAAAGAGATCGGCATCCGCCTTGCGCTCGGCGCGAGCCGCGCCCGCATCATCCGGCAGTTGCTGACCGAAAGCGTGCTGCTCTCGCTGCTGGCCGGAAGTTTGGGGTTGCTGCTCGCTTTCTGGGCGACCGATTTGATGCAGGCATTTGTTCCGGTTGTGCCCTACAGCATCGCGCTCGACTTCACGCCCGACAAGCAGGCGCTCGTTTTCACGCTGTTGGTCTCGGTGCTGACTGGAATCGTCTTCGGGCTGGCTCCGGCGTGGCAAGCCTCGCGGCCCGATCTCGTGCCGGTGCTGAAGAATGAGACAGTCGCACTCAAAGGCGGCTCGCGCCGGCTCACGCTGCGTAACCTGCTGGTCGTCGTGCAAGTCGCGCTCTCGCTGATGGTGCTCGTCTGCGGCGGCTTACTGATCAAGAGTTTTCTGAACGCGCAAGCTATCGATCCGGGCTTCAAGACGGAGAATGGTCTGGCCGTCGCGCTCAATCCGGGGCTACTCGGTTATACAGAGGCGCAGGGCGAGACGTTCTACCGGCAACTCATCGAGCGCGTCCGGGCTTTGCCGGGGGTCCAATCCGCGAGCGTTGCCGAATACCTGCCGCTCGGCGACAGCTCAAGCTCGACCGGGCCGGTAATGTTCGAGGGACAAGACCCACCCGCGCCCGGTGAGGGCTTAAGCGTGCATTACAACACCATCGGTGCCAAGCATTTCGAGACGATGCAGACTCCGCTGTTGCAGGGACGAGATTTCAACGAGGGCGAGCGCCGCGATTCGCCGCCAGTCGTCATCATCAACGAAGCACTGGCCGGGCGACTATGGCCGGGGCAGAGCGCCGTCGGCAAACGGCTCCGGATCGCCGACGGCGATTTCCGTGAAGTGATTGGAGTGGCGAAGACCGGCCGTTACCGCAGCTTGGGCGAGAGTCCGCGCCCGTTCCTCTACTTCTCGCAGTCTCAGCGTTACCAGTCGCGGATGTTGTTGCTGGTCCGCGCCGCCTCCGGCGCTTCCGAAGGAATAATCAATAGCGTCCGTCAAGAGGTGCGCGCCCTCGACGCGAAGATGCCTGTTTACGGCGTCAAGACATTTAAGGAGCACATGACGTTTGCTCTCTGGGGAACGCAGATGGCCGCTACTCTCGCGCTTGCCTTCGGACTACTGGCGCTCGTGCTGGCCGCGATTGGCCTTTACAGCGTGATGGCTTACACCGTCAGCCAGCGGACGCACGAGATTGGCATTCGCATGGCCCTCGGAGCGCAGCGCGGCGACGTGCTCAAGTTGGTTGCGTGGCAGGGGATAACGCTGGCGCTCATCGGCGTCGCCGTCGGCTTGGCTGGCGCGTTTGTCGTCACCCGCGTGCTGACGAGCATCCTCTACGGAGTCAGCGCCACAGATGCTGTAACTTTCGTCGGCATCCCCGCGCTCCTGTTCGCTGTCGCGCTCCTCGCCTGTTACCTGCCGGCGCGGCGGGCAACGAAAGTCGATCCGATGACCGCGCTCAGGTACGAATGAAATCAAGGGTTGATTCATGCTCGGAAGAAATAGACAGGATTGACAAGATTAACCTGATAAGACAGCCACTCAAGCCAATATTATTTTGTTAATCCTGTTGATCCTGTCCATTATTTCTCCGCCTCTTTTTAAGAATGAAGGGACCCTGATGAAACCATTGCGGATTGCGGAGTGAAACTAATTGTTGAATAATCCGCAATCCAAAAGCAGTCTTCCCCGATCTTCTGACATATGCCACGAGTCCTTATCGCCGACGATCAGCCTGCTGTCATTGAAGCCCTCCGCCTGTTACTGAAGGGAGAGGGTTACGAGGCTTACGCCGCCGCGTCGCCGGAGGGCGTGGTGGACGCTCTCGCGCGGCAGACCTTCGACGTGGCTCTCGTCGATCTGAACTACACGCGCGACACTACTTCCGGGCAGGAGGGATTGGACCTCCTGACGCGGATTAAATCGCTCGACGCGACGCTGCCCGTCGTGGTGATGACGGCATGGGGTAGCGTCGAGTTGGCCGTCGAGGCGCTGCAACGCGGAGCGCGCGATTTTGTGCAGAAGCCGTGGGATAATGCGCGGCTCTTGTCTGTCCTCCGCACGCAAAGCGAACTCGCCGGAGCCTTACGCAAAGGCGAGCAACTCGAAGCCGAAAACCAGTTGTTGCGGGGGGACGGCACGGGCACTCGCCCGCTCCTGATCGCCGAGTCGGCTGCGATGCAGCCCGTGCTCGAACTTGTCACGCACATCGGCCCGGCGGACGCGAACGTGCTGATCACGGGCGAGAACGGGACGGGCAAAGAAGTGATCGCGCGCACGTTGCACGCGCTCTCGCCACGCCAGGCGCAACCGCTGGTCGCGGTCAACGCCGGCGCGCTGTCCGAGGGCGTCTTTGAGAGCGAGTTGTTCGGCCACGTTAAAGGCGCTTTCACCGATGCCCGGACGGATCGCGTCGGGCGCTTCGAGTTGGCTGATGGCGGCACGCTCTTTCTCGACGAAATCGCCAACGTGCCGCTCAACTTGCAGCCGAAGCTGTTGCGCGTGATCGAGACCGGAGAGTTCGAGCGTGTCGGCTCTTCACGTACTCGCCGGGTGGACGTGCGCGTACTGTCGGCGACCAACTCGGATTTGAAAGGGGAAGTGGCGGCGGGACGCTTCCGGCAAGATTTGCTGTATCGCCTCAACACTGTCGAAATTCACTTGCCGCCTTTGCGCGAGCGGCCGGAAGACATCCCGCGGTTGAGCGAGCACTTTCTGCGTTTGTACGCGAAGCGATACCGCAAAAATTTGCAGGGCTTCAACGCGGAGGCTCTAGACGCGCTGCTGGACAATTCGTGGCCGGGTAATGTTCGCGAACTGGATCACGTTGTGCAGCGCGCCGTTTTAATGTCGCGTGAAGACACGGTGCGATTAGTTGACCTCGGCCTGCAAGCTGTGCGAGATCATAGCGAGCGGCGTCTCGAAGAGATGAGCCTTGAGGAAGTCGAGCGTCTGTTGATTCAAAAAGCCCTGTCGAGATTCGGCGGCAATGTCAGCCAAGCGGCCGAAGTCCTCGGCTTAAGCCGCAGCGCGCTCTACCGCCGCATGCAGAAATATGAACTCTGAAGAGAGTGCGAACGAACCGGTCGCCGTCGTTAAATCCGGCGCGTCGCCGCCGCCTTCTCCTGCCCGCCGCCGTCATCAACGCCCGCCCAAACTAATTGAGCGCATCAGCCACGAGCGGCGCGTGCTGCTGACGGCGCTGTGCGCGGGCGTTCCCGCAATTATCACCGCGCTCGCGCTGCTTGTGACCGGCGACTACACGCCGAAAGTTTTCTGGACGCTGAGCGCGTTGATGGTCTGCTGCTGGCTCGGTTTCTCTTTCGCCGCGCAAGGTCGCGTGGTGCGCCCGTTGCAGACCGTCTCAAATTTGCTGGCGGCGTTGCGCGAAGGCGACTATTCCTTTCGCGCGCGCACGACGGGGCGCACCGACGACGCGCTGGGCGATGTCATTCGAGAAATTAACGCCCTCGGCGAGACACTGCGCGAGCAGCGAATGGGAGCGCTCGAAGCGACTGCCTTGTTGCGCTCCGTGATGTCCGAGATCGATGTGGCCGTCTTCGCGTTCGACCGCGAAGAACGCCTGCGCCTCGTCAACCGGGCCGGGGCGCGGCTGCTCGCCCGTCCGGCCGAAACTCTGCTTGGGCGCAAGGCAACTGAACTGGAACTGGCCGAATGCCTGAAGGTGCGAGACGACGAGACTGCACACACGCTCAACCAAATTTTTCCCGGCGACGGCGGCAACCGGAAAAGCTGGGGCGTGCGACACAGTTTTTTCCGTGAGCGCGGCGTGCCCCATCACCTGCTGGTGCTCTCGGATTTAAGCGGCCCGCTGCGTGAGGAAGAGCGGCGGGCATGGCAGCGCCTCGTGCGCGTGCTCGGTCATGAATTGAACAACTCGCTGGCACCAATCAAGTCAATCGCGGGCAGTCTCGCGGGCCTACTGACGCGCCAACCGCAACCCTCGGATTGGCGCGAAGACATGGAGCGCGGCCTGACGGTCGTCGCCACCCGCGCCGAATCGTTGAGCCGCTTCGTCGAATCCTACTCGCGGCTTGCGAAACTGCCGCCGCCGCGCCCGACAGCAATCGAAGTCGGCACCCTGCTGCGGCGCGTGGTTGGCTTGGAGACGCGCCTCGACGTGGAGATCGAATCGGCGGCGGGCGGCGAGGCAACGATTCAGGCCGATGGGGACCAGTTAGAGCAACTGCTGATTAACCTCGTGCGAAACGCCGTGGATGCGGCATTGGTGGCCGGCGGCGGCGTGCGGGCCGGTTGGAACCGGAACGGTCATCACCTCGAAATCTGGATCGCGGACGAAGGATTAGGCATCGCCAACCCCGCCAACCTCTTTGTCCCTTTCTTCACGACGAAGCCGGGAGGCTCCGGCATCGGGTTGGCACTGTGCCGGCAGATCGCGGAAGCGCACGGCGGCACGCTGACATTGGAGAATCGAAAGGGACAGTCGGGCTGCGAGGCGCGGCTGCGGCTCCCGCTCTGAAATACTGCGAATCGCAGTGCCGCACACGCCCCGCCAACTTCTTCGATTTTTGGGATAACACCATACATGACGAAGTAGAATAAAGATTGTCCGTCGATCATCGCGCGCTCCGCGCTCCGAATTCTTCGCACCTTCGTGTTGTGGCGAGCCGTTTTCGGCGAGACAATCTTGAAACGCAAGCCGTGATCCGTCTATGCTGCCTGCGATCTTGTTTTCCAGACTCTGAAGGATGGTGAAGAGACATGCCAGCGAAGCGTAACGTGTTGGCGGTGATTCTGGGCGGGGGCGCGGGGTCGCGCTTGTTTCCGTTGACGCAGCGGCGGTCAAAGCCGGCGGTGCCGCTCGGCGGGAAGTACCGGCTGGTGGATATTCCGATCTCGAATTGCATCAACTCTGATGTGATCAAGATTTTCATTCTGACGCAGTACAACTCGGCGTCTTTGAATCAGCACATCTCGCGCACGTTCCGCTTCTCGCGCTTCTCGGATGGCTTCGTCGAAGTCCTCGCCGCCGAGCAGACGCCGGAAAGCCCGTCATGGTTTCAAGGCACGGCCGACGCCGTCCGCCAAGTGCTGCCGCACATTCGCGACTGGAAAATCGACACGCTGCTCATTCTCTCCGGTGATCACCTGTACCGGATGGACTATCGCCAGTTTCTCGCGCGCCACTTCGAGACAAAGGCGGATGTCACCGTCTCTGTCATTCCGTTCGTGCGCGAGGCGGCCGAAGAGTTCGGGCTGGTGAAGACTGACGCGGACGGCCGCATCACGGAGTTTCGCGAGAAGCCGAAAGGCGACGCGCTGGAAGCGATGCGAGTCGATACTACCGCCTTCGGCCTCAGCCTCGAAGAGGCCGCGCGCCGCCCGTTCCTCGCATCAATGGGCATTTATGTTTTCAACTATCAACTGCTGGAAGACTTGCTGGCCGAGCATCCGCAATGGGTCGATTTCGGGCGCGAGGTGATCCCTGGGGCCATTGAACGCTGCACGGTGCAGTCGTTCTTCTTCGACAGTTATTGGGAAGACATTGGAACTATCTCGGCTTTCCATGCGGCCAACATTGATATGACTTCGATCCTGCCAAAATTCAATCTCTTCGACACCGAAGCGCCGATCTACACGCGTGCGCGGTATCTGCCGCCATCAAAAGTCCACTCGTCGGAGATCATCGACACGATTATCAGCGAAGGCTGCATTATCAACCGCGCCAAAGTGGTGCGCTCGGTCGCTGGCCTCCGCAGTCGCATCGAGCCGGATGCCTACGTTGAGGAGACGGTGCTGATGGGCGCGGACTATTACCAGACCATTGAAGAGATGCGCGACGACCGCGTGGCGGGCACACCGCGCCTCGGCATCGGCGAGGGCACCGTCATCCGCCGCGCGATCATCGACAAAAACGCGCGCATCGGCTCTGGCGTCCGCCTTATCAACGAGCGCGGCGTCGAGCATCTTGATAACGAAGCCGAAGGGTATTACATCCGCGACGGGATCATCATCGTGCCGAAGGACGCCACAGTGAAGGACGGCACAGTAGTCTGATCAGGTTGGCAAAACAGAAAAGCGGGAGAGACGAACAACTTAACTTGTTTCGTCTCTCCCGTTTTCTGTCTCGCCAGAAAGCCCGGCATCAAATGAGTGGGCGTCTCGATAACACCGGCTTGGAGCGTTGTTGTCCGTCTTGCGCGGTCGTGCTGGTCCCTTGACCGCCGGGATTGAAAATATAACTGTCGCGCGCTTGGACGACGAGGCCGGGGCGCTGGACGCGGACTTTGATGCGGCGGCGCTGGCCAGCGGCCTGCGCGGTTTGCTTCGGGTAATAGCCGAGACTGTACTGGCGGCGTAATTGTTCGGCGATCAGCGAGAAGGATTGTTCGAGGCTGCGCGTCGTATCCGCCGGATAGACCCGGCCGCCGGTGACTCGCGCCATCTCTCTCAAGTAGCGGTCGCCGCGCTCGTACTCTTCGCGCGTGCAGCCGGAACAGTTTGTCCCGCCGCCTCCACCGCCGCCACTGCCGATAGTCACCCCGCCGCCGCCGAGAATGATGCGTCCGAGAATATCGATCACCGTGCCTGAGCCGGTGCGCGGCATCCTCCCGCCACCGCCGCCGCCCCCCCCCGGAATGTTGGCTACTGAGTGATCGAAGGTGTCGTACTGGACGGGGTAAATAAGCGCGTCCAATTCTTCGGCGTCGCGGACGTTGCGCTCGTAGCTGGCGCGGCTGCTGGTGGTGTCCACGCCGTCGGTGAAGAGGACGATGGCCTTGCGCCCTTCGACACGGTTGAGATGCCGGTTGATGATCTGATCGACCGCGTCGTAGAGGCGCGTACCGTTGCCGGGGCGGGTGCGGCGGATCGCGTTGCGAAGGTACTGGCGATCACTCGTCGGCTCGGCGAGGACTTCGATCCGATCATCGAAGGAGACGACCATCACGCGATCTGCGGGGCGAAGTTGATCGACAAAGGCGATGGCGGCGTCCTGTATCTCGTCGAGCCGGAACTTGGTCGAGCCGCTGGTATCTAAAACGAGCGCGACGGTGAACGGCTTTTCGACGGTCGCGAAGTACGTGATCTCCTGCTCAATGCCGTCCTCCCAAATCCGAAACTCTGGTTGCCGAATGCTCGGCACGTACTTGCCGTCGCGGTCCAGCACGCTCACCGGAATCGTCACGAGCGTCGTGTTGACGCGCACCACTTCGTCCTCGCCGACCTCCTGCGGAGAATCTGCCGGCGGCGGTGTGGCGGCGGGGCGCGTGCGCGACGATTGGTCGTTGGAAACAGTCGCCCCGCCGAGCGTCGGCCGGCGTTGTGGTGACGGCGATGATGTTGTCGTCGCGGGAGGCGGCACGCTTGCGGGGCCACCCGCCTGCCCGACGCGGCGGGGGCGCGGCTGCGCGGAGAGCGGCGGCAGGGAAAAGAAGAACAGTGAGAGGAGCGCGAAAACGGCGGCAAACTTTCTCATGATTTGAAAGCCTCGGAGCGAATGGTGGTGCAAATGCGGTTCCCGCTTTTTGGATGCGACCAAAACTGAATGGATGCACGTTTTTTTGTAGAGGTCGCTGGCCTGCGGCTTTGTGTAGGGGCAGAGGCCTTGTCCCAGCCCGGATCGGCGCTCTGGCCGATCTCCTCAAGGTTAGACTATTTCAGCCGTGTTGAATGCTCGCAACGTCAGTTATCGCGCTGGCGCGCGAGGGGCTGAGGACTTGTCCGCCGAAGCCCCTACAAAGGAAGCAGGTCGTCATGCCATCCGCTACTTCGCTGCCGCCACATCGAGCGCGTTCCAGATGAAGGGAAAGGTGCCCCACGTCTGGCCGCGATGCTGCGGGCGGAAGCCGAAGAGGACAACGCGCCCTTTGCCCAATCCGACTTCGGCGAGCGCGATCTGTCCCGCGATCAGTTTCTCGCCCAAGAGCCAGCCCGAACGCAGCACATCTTTTTCCGCGTAGCGCGCGACAACACGGACGCGGCTTTCATCAGTCGCGGCAAAGGCCGAACTGTTAATAAAATAAGCATCCATGTGCGGCGGCAATCCGCGCGCTATCGGGTGCGAAGTGTCAACGTCAATTCGCAGGATCGAGCCGGGCGCGTAGAAATCAGAACTCTTGCTGCCTTCCAGCACGTTGCGGACGGGCAGGTTGAAACGCTTGATCGCCAACTCGCTCGCCGCATCGAAGCAGATGAGCGTGCCGCCCTCTTCGACGAAGCGGCGCAGATTTTCGACGCCCGCTTCCGTGATGCCGCCCGTAAACTCGACGGGCGCGGTGTCTGAGGCGCGGCCTTCGAGCAACTCGCGCAGGCGCATCGACGGCAGCACGATCACGTCGAACTTCTCGCGCAAGTTGCCGGCGCGAATCTCTCTGTCAAGAAGCGAATGGAACGGGACGTTGAAGGTGTCGAAGACGTAGCGCGTCCAACCTTCATCCATCGAACTGGTCCAACTCTTATAAAGCGCGAGGCGGACTGTTCCCTTGAGCGGGTTCGCGACGGGCGAGCGCGTACCGTTATGGAGTTTTAAGCCGAGATCACGGCGCACGTCGTTTTCGTCCGTGATGAGCTTCACGCGCGAGTTGTGCGAATCGAAACTGAGGACGGGAACCACCTCGATGCCCATCTGCATCGGCAGTGTCCAGCCGGCCACGTCGTAAGGCCGCTCGGCCTCGCCGCCAATCGCGCGGCGGTCTGGATAAACTTGGCGCTCGAACAACGATTGCACGTTGGCGCGGTACGGTTGCGCGAGCAGCACGAGGTAACTGCCCGCCGGCTGCTCGCGGTACTTGCCCGGTTGATAAGCGGCCATCGGGGCGCGCGAGTCGGCGGCGGAAAGGCCGGAGAGCGGCTCGCCGAAAACGCCGTGCATCTCCGTCTCCAACCGTTGCACTTCGACGCCTTGCGCGACGAGCAGGCCGATGAATTTAGCGACTACTTCATCCTGCCCTTGCCCCGCCGGGATCAGGTAAGCGGCGGGCCGCTCTCCGGCGCGCGGCGCGGTGGTGGCGTGCCAGCCGAGGTCGTAAAAATTGCGTAGATACTTTTCGCGATAATTCGCCGCCAGCGATAGCACGGAGCGCGCGGCTATCAATTCCATCCGCATGATGTCGCGCGGACGCCATTGGCCGCCCGGCCACGGATCGGGAAAGTTAGTCGCTGGTTGCAAAGCCGAAGGCATCCCGCGCGACGAAGACTTGGCGAGTTGATCGCGCGTGATGGTGATCGGCGTCATTAGTCTGGCGCTCGCGGCTTCGGAGAGGATGCCAATCGAGTTGTGGTAGTAAGGCGCGGTGCGAAAGCCGCCGTGCCACCACGTATCATAGAGGGCGTTGGTGATTACGCCTTTGAAGCCGGCGGCCTGCAAGTCGGCGGCGATGCGATGGCCGACCAAGCCGACTTCGCGGAGCAGCAGCGGCGCGATGGAAGGGTTCGGCGGATCGTAAAACGGCGGAATGAAGAAGCGCGAGCCGTTGCTGCCCTGTTGATGCACGTCATAAACGATCTGCGGGAACCACTCTTTCCAGAAGAGGCGCGTGATCAATTGCGTCTCCTTGAGGTTGAGCATGAACCAGTCGCGGTTGTTGTCGTGCCCGGCGTAGTGGTGATACAACTCGGGCGGCTCGGTCCCCTCGTAAGGAGTGCCGAGCGTTTGGCGATACCAACTGGCGACGATGTCCACGCCGTCGGGGTTAGCGGACGGGAGCAGGAGCAGGATTGTGTTTTGTAAAATCTCGCGCGTTTCGGCGTCTTCGGCGGAAGCGAGTTCGTATGCCAACTGCATCGACATCTGCGATGCGACGATCTCCGTCGAGTGGATCGAGCAGGAAATGACAACGACGGTTTTGCCCGCGCGAACGAGCCGGTCGCGCTCGGCTTCGTCGCCTGCCAGACGCGGATCGGCGAGCCGGCGCTGGATGTCTTGGTACTTCGCGAGATCGCGTATATTCTCAGGCGCGCTGATGAAGGCCGCGATGAGCGGGCGCTTGAGCGTCGTCTCGCCGAGCGTTTTAACCAGCACTCGATCACTCACTTGATCGAGCCGCCGGAAGTAGTCTGTAATCTGCCGCCAGTCAGCGATGGTGCGGTCGTCGCCGGGCGTGAATTTCAGAACCGAGGCGGGCGAGGGAAGCGCGGTTGATCGGCGCGGCGACGATGTGGACGGCGCGCGGCGCGGTTGCGCCGCGACTGACAATGCGGCGAGTGGCAGTGTGAGTAAAACGACGAAGAGGCAGGTGAGCCGAAACCAATGACGGAGCATTCCGAATCTCTTTCGCAAAATATGACGGATGAGCAGACCGTTGTTGTGCGGGAGCGCGCCGTCGAGTCTAGCACAGAAGCAGCGACGCGCCCGACGCTCGTGGGGCGTCTCTGTTATTGGTGGTCGCTCTTCGTCGCGGGCGCGTTGCTGCTCATCATCGGCCCGCCGACCATCCTTGTCTCGTACCTTGCCGGGCGGCGGCATTGGCTCTATCCGTGGGCGCACTTTGGCGCGCGCAATTGGCTGCGCTTAAGCGGCATGAAAGTGTCGGTGCGCGGCTTGGAACAACTCGATCCGAAACAGACTTACATCTTCATCTCCAACCACCGCTCGTACCTCGACACCGCGACGCTCTTTTATCATCTCGGACGACGCATCGGCATCCCAGCTAAAAAAGAACTTTTGAAAGTGCCGATCCTCGGCTACGGCATGGGATACGTCAACATCATGGCGATTGATCGCTCAAGCCGCGAGCGTGCCGCCACGACGGTGCGCGCCGCCACCGAGCGCATCCGCTCCGGCGTCTCCTTCGGCATCTTCGCCGAAGGCACGCGCGCCCGCCCCGGCCAACTCCTGCCCTTCAAGAAAGGGGCGTTCTACATGGCCGTCGAGACAGGCGTGCCCGTCGTCCCCGTGGCGATGAAGAACACCGATTGGTTGATGGGCAAGGGCACCGGGATAGCGCGCCCCGGCACTATCGAGATGGTCATCCTGCCGCCAATCGAAACGCGCGGGCTGGAGACGGACGAAGAAATTGCCCGCCTCGCCGTCGAGACGCGCCGCCGCATCGCGCGGGAATTAGGGATCATTGAAAAGCCGTGAGATGCGGGAACGGGTTTATGGTTCGGTCGTCCTTGTCGTCAATGCCCGCTCAACCGCGAAGATAATTTCGGCCTCGGTTCTGGCGCTCGGTGGGAGTCGCTCGGCCCACGGGCGTCCGGGGTGTAAAACGTCCCAAGCAGAGCGCCGCTGCCTTTCACGCCCGCCGCCGGGAGCATGATTCCCGAAGCCCGCCACCGTGGTATTCCAGATGGGAGAGAACATTTCAATCAACACCGATTCCGCCAACGGTATCCAAATGTCGTCAACGGTTAAGTGCCGGCAATGGAAATCCAGCGGATTCAGATTGCGTGCTTGGTTGATTGACTCCGCGTGTTCTCTTAGGCGAAGGAAAAGTACGTTGCCGGGTGGCGCATCCAAACCGAATCCCCCGGTCCGCGCGCCAGCCGGAACCGCTTTGCCGACGTAAATAGGGACCGCTAATTCTGGCTCACAGGCATGTGTGGCGATAGGCTCATATGGTGGATAAGGTTGGTGCAATCCAGCGTAGTAGATGGCATAGACACCAGCCCCGGCGAACAGCGGTGGCGGCAACAATTCGACCGGCCGGAAAAGCAATTCTTTCGCCACGCTCGCGCCCAAGTTTCGCTTGTCGAGTGGGTTGAAAGGTTTCATTACATACCTGTCTCCAAACGAGTAGCGATGCTCGCGGCAACGGCGCGCGCGAGCGTGACCGGCACCGCGTTCCCTAGTTGTCTCATGCTTTCAGTCCAAGAAACAGGGAACCGATAGTCGTCGGGAAAAGTTTGTAAACGGGCACTCTCCCTGACCGTGAAGTACCGAACCTTTCCACCCGGCCGCGCCAACATATTTTCGCCGCCCGGTACGCCATGATCGCCGGCTTTCAGAGTCTTCGCGGGTTCATCCAGCGGGCTTCCCGTGTGACCAATGTACGAGCGCGCCCCCGGCACGAAGCAGTGATTAAGGTATTTACCAGAATCAAGACTGATTTCTGGATCAGGCAGATCGGAGATTGCATCGCGCACTGTCAACCAAGCTATGCCTGTGGGCCTGAACAAATTAGCCTTTAGTTTCACGACCCGCCCCGCGACGCGAGGCGGAACTTCCGATCTGCTCCTTTGTGAAATGCGATGCCGCTCCCAATACTCACCGCTCACCCACTGATCACACAGAAAAGCGTCCAACGAATGAGTGGCATCAGGAAACGACCATTCAAGACCCAAATCGCAACGAAACCCGACTATGAAGACACGCTCACGGCGCTGGGGAACGCCGTAGTCCGCCGCGTTAAGCAGGCGGTAAACGACCCGATAAAATAAACCGCCATCCGCGCCGCGCGTGTGGTGTTGTTCCAAACGAGAAAGATGATCGAACCAATCCTCGGCGTCGCGCCGGACAATTTCTGGATAAGTGAGTTGCAGTTGAATATACGCGAAGTATTTACT
>JACCRA010000765.1 GCA_013813825.1 Pyrinomonadaceae bacterium
ATGGCGCGCTGGTTAGCTCCCGCAGTGGACGGCTTCCGAAAATTTAAATTCCACAGGGGAAATGAAACGTTCCGGAATTTGTTCTTTGTTGGTTATTGGTTTGTTAGCTTTTTCGGGCAAGCTGTCCAAGTGCAGGCGACTGCCCGGAGACATACATAGGAAAGCGCGCACCAGAGTTTTCGTACCCATTACCTCTACGTTGTTATTGACCTTGCCACTCAGCTTGGTTCTGTCATTGTTAAGTTGGCTCTTTTAGCAGTTACATTTGGGACAAGGCACAACGGAGATATCAAAACGTGAAACGATTTTTTGTGGTTGCATTCCTGCTCGCGCTAGCGCAACCGGCCTGCGTGGTCGGGGGCTATTCCAATAGAAGCGGCTGGTTCTTCTGGCCCGGCGGATTGATCGGGCTTCTGGTCGTGATTGCCGTCATTTTCTTGCTGGCAAAGCGGCGCAAGTGACACTGACGAGATGATCGCGGCTTTTACGTCGCCACGAACATAACTTCGGGGTTACAACCTGTAATCGAGCAAAACGCTCATGCCGAGCTACCGGGGGAAAATCATCTACGCGGCATGTGTACAGAGCCGGAGTCGCGTCACAAGTATTTTCTCCAACAGAAGATTGATCAGGATTCCACACTCGCCTTGAGTTTTAATCTACTAAAGATGATTAAGCCATCGCTGCCTTTGCTGATTGTTTTTTTCGTTTCAAATTGCGTTCGGAGTTCTTGGCGCAACTCAAATACTTCATGAAGTGCCGCCACAAACGCGGCGCGTCCACACTCGTCACCCACAACAACTTTCGCCGCGCCCGCAGGTCGTGTTCGAAGCTCAGATCATCTCGCAGACGCGGGCGCGGGCGCACGTCCGCGCGCGTCATGCCGAGCAGATAAGCGGTCGTCACTTCGTCCCAGATCACCCATGTGTCCGGCTGCCCTGTGACCTGCCGCGTGAACGCCGGATCGCGGTCGAGCCAGCGTTCGAGCAAGCGGACGAGAAAATCGCCCGTCGTTCCGTGAGCAGCAAACATCTCGCGCGCACGCACGCGCGTCATCGCCAGATCACGACGTGTCACCGCGGCGTTACCGATGACAAGAGGCGCACGCGACGCGAGCATCACGCGCCACGCCGCTCGGTCGTTCTTGATGTTCCACGAATCGCCGCCGTGCTGCCATTCGTCGAACCCCATCGCCACGATCTCGATACGCCCGGCAAGACTCGGATCGACGAGTAACGCCGAAGCCACGTCGGTCGCCGCGCCCGTGACAAGCACGGCGAGCCGCCGCCCGGCGTCGAAGTGCCGCGACTCTTCGATCAGAAAGCGCACGCCCGGGTTCGTGCGCGGCGTGCGCTCATCCGCGAGCGGCACGCTCGAGCCGGCGAAGACAGGCGTCGAGCCGCGATGCGGAATGCGCTCCAACACCTCACGCGCGACGCGCGCGGTCGTCTCCGCTGCCGGCGTGTCCAGCCCCGGCGCGTGCGTTGTGACCACGCCGCGCAAGTCCAGTTCGGGCGCGACGAGCAGGTGCGCGAGCGTCCACTGATCGTCCATCTCCGCTCCGACATCGGTCGTCAGCACGACGGCTCGCCGCGTCCCGCGCGCGATGTTTACCGCACTCACATCCGACGGGAAGACGCACGCCGCGATCAAGCACGCGAGCGCGAACCTCAGATATGTACTTGCCGGCCTCCGGCGCGGCTTGCTTGCGACGTTGATGTGCGATAGAGAATGTTTCATCTGCTCGATTTTTATGCGCGCCGCACACGGCGGCGCGTTGTCTGTCAACGATCCGTCGGTTCTCGCGCGGCACGCTTTGTTTGCGCTGCTGCGTGATTGTACGTCCGCCGCACGCCATGACCATAACAAAGTTTCAACAAAGACTTTCTACTTCAATCGTTACGCTCGCGCTTTGCCTGCCGTGCGTCGCGCAATCGCGCGAGCCGTTCGTCGAGTTCACACGCACAGAGACCCCCAATGAAGCGAGCGTCGTGATCGACGCCGCGCGCCCATCGCCGTTCGTCGTGCCGCCGACACTGTTCGGCACGTTCACCGAGAATATCTGGGACGCGGTCTACGGCGGCGTGTGGGCGCAAGTCCTGCACAACCCGAGCTTCGAGCCGGACTACCTAAGCGTACAGAACACGCTCGACGCCGCGCGCTACGGACGGCTCGTGACCGATCCGAGCTTCGGCAGCGGCTACGTGCGCGTCGAGCCGCTCACAGAGCCGCGCACCGGAGACGAGCGCGAACGCTTCGTGCGCTCGTCGGCGCTCGGTCTGCCGTTGCCTTGGGAACCCTTACGACCGGCGGGCGGGCGCTACGAGCCTCGCGACGGCGACGCTGCGAACTCCGCGCGCTCGCTGCTCGTCATGGGCTTGCCCGAACGCGAGGTCGGCGTGCGGCAAGGCGTCTATCTGCCGACGCATCGCACGCTCAGTTATACGGGAACTTTATGGACGAAGCTCGTCGCCTTAGACCCGCGCCCGATCAGCGGACGCTTGCCCATCGTCACCTTGAGCCTGCGCCGCCGCGATGCGCCGGACGTGACGATCACAAGCACGACCATACACGACACAACGCTGCTGAAACTCGTTCCGCGTCCGCGTGTGAACGCCCGTGTGCCGCGCGTCAATGTTATGGAGCAGCGCGAAGCTTGGACCAAACGTGAATTCCGGCTCGACGTTCCGCCGGGCGAGATCGCGCCGCTCGAAAAAATCGACTTCTGCATCTCGATCAATGATGAGCGGCGCGTGATGATCGATGACGTGCGGCTCTTCCCCGCCGATCATGTCGAAGGCTTCGACCCGGAAGTGATCCAACGCGCGCGCGCGATGCGCACGCCGCTGCTGCGCTTCGGCGGCAACTTCGTCAGCGCCTATCACTGGCAGGACGGCGTGGGCGCGCAAGACAAACGCCGCACGATGCTGAATCAGGCGTGGGGCTTGCCGGAGTACAACCACTTCGGCACCGACGAATTTTTGCGCCTCTGCCGCCTCATCGGAGCCGAGCCGCAGATCGCCGTCAACGCAGGCAGCGGCACGCCCGAAGAAGCCGCCGCGTGGTTGGAATACTGCAACGGTCAGCCTTCGACGAAGTACGGGCGGTTGCGCGCGCGCAACGGACACCGCGCGCCCTACAACGTCAAGTTCTGGGAGATCGGCAACGAGCTATGGGGCGACTTCCAGACGGGGTGGCAAACGCCCGCCGGGAACGCGCGGCGCTACGGCGAGTTTGTCACAGCGATGCGCCGCGTCGATGGAAGCGTACGCTTCATCGCGACCGGCGCGGACATAGATTTTTTTCGAGAGTGGAACGGCGCGCTCGTCGAGCAACGAGGTGCGCCGCTCGATCTCGTTGCGACGCATCTAGTGATCGGGATGCAGCCGGGCGAGCAGTTAACCGAGAACGCTTCCGACGAGTTCACGCACCGTGCGGACTTCGCCGTGCCAGTCGCCGTAGGTCGCAAACTCGACGAGCTGTACGCGCAGTTGCAACAAAACGCCCTGAACAGCCAACCGGCGCTCGCATTCACCGAATGGCAGTTCTGGAGTCCGCGCCCGGACGACCCGCGCTTCACGAATCTCGGCGGCGCGATCAACGTCGCGGCGTTCTTCCACATGCTCGTGCGCCGCGCCGACCGCGTGCCCATCTCGAACATGTCAAACCTCGTGCAGTTCGCCGGCATCCACCGCCAGCGCGGACGCACGTTCGTCACACCGTCATACCACGCCTTCAAACTATATTCCGACGTGGCGGGCTGGCGCGTGTTGCCGTTGCGGCTCGCCGCCGGCGCTTACAACGTGCGCGGAGGCAACCGGCGTGCGCCCGAAGTGCCTGAAGTCCATGACGTTGATGCGCTCGCGCTGCTCTCCCCAGACGCGCGAACGCTCCGACTCTACCTCGTCAACCGCACGCTCAACCTCGAGATCGCGACGCGCGTGGAAGTCGCCGGCTTCGTTTATTCCGAACGAGCGCGCTTGCAGACGCTCGCCGCCGCGCAACTCGCCGCCGCCAACACGCCTGAACAGCCGCGCGCCGTTGAGGTGCGAACGAACGTCGCGTCGGCGAGCGACACGCTGCGGCGCATCGGCTTGCCGCCGCACTCGCTGACGGTCGTCGAAATTACGCGCCGCCGCTGAAGATGGTGAGGCGAAAACCCCTCGTGCTCCGCGCGGAGGCGCCGCTGTTGTTCTTGTGCGGCGTGCTCTTTTGCTGCTGTTACGAGCACTTGGTCGAAGACTCAACCCGAGTCATGAACCAGATCAAGATGGTGTAAT
>JACCRA010000771.1 GCA_013813825.1 Pyrinomonadaceae bacterium
TTGATCCTTTCTTCACCACTAAGGAGAAAGGCGTCGGACTCGGACTGTCCATCGCTTATAAGATCGCGGCGCAGCACGGCGGCTCTCTCATCGTCAGGAACGGCACTCGCGGCGCGAATTTTAAGCTACTACTTCCAACAACGGAGCATGCGGTAAATGATCCCTAGAACTTGCGCGCCGTCGCCAAAATCGGCAATGTTGGAGGCTAATTCACTCCTGTTCTTGTCTACTATCGCAGCGTGGATTCAACTTTGAACTGCAACTTTGAGTTTGGTACATGAAAGGCAAGCTGCGGTAGCATCCGTGCTGTCTTCAATCGCCAAACCGAAGGAGCATGGATGAGTTACACGCAGCTTACCCGCGACCAAAGATGCCAAATTTACGCCTTGAAGAAAGCTCGACAGAATCAAACCCAAAGCGCCGCCATCGTCGGCTGTCACAAAAGCACCGTCGCGCGCGAGGTGCGCCGCAAACGGGGCGGGCGCGGCTACCGCCCTAAGCAAGCCCACGCATTAGCCGCCACGCGCCACTTGGCGGCTTACCGCCCGCGTATCACCGACCAGACGTGGCAAGCTGTCGAGTCGCTCTGGTGTCAACAGTGGAGTCCCGAACAGATTGCGGGTCGTCTCAAACTGGAAAAGAAAGCCGCCGTCAGCCATCAGCGCATCTATCAATACCGCGCGGCTGACAAGGGGCAAGGCGGGACGCTCCACTTCAACTTACGCTCGCAAAAGAAGCGCCGCAAACGCTAAGGCAAGCCTTCCCTGCGCGGGCACTTACCCAATCGCCGCAGCATTGAAACGCGCCCCAAGATCGTCGAGCAGAAGCGGAGGGTCGGCGACTGGGAAGCCGACACCATCATCGGTCAGAATCATCAGCAGGCGCTGGTCAGCCTCGTCGAGCGCAAGTCGAAGCTGACACGGCTGGAGAAGGTCGTGCGCCCGACGGCTGAGTTGGTGACACAGGCCAGCCTGACCCTCTTAGGTGGGTTGGCCGCGCAAGACCACACCATCACCTCAGATAACTGGCGCGAGTTCGCCGGGCATCAACAGATCGCGCAAGAGTGGCGGGCGAGGTTTTATTTTGCCCACCCGTACTCGTCGTGGGAGCGTGGGCTGAACGAGAACACGAATGGACAGGTGCGGCAATACTTCCCAAAGAAATCCGATTTCTCAAAGATTACTGACCGGCAACTCAACAAAGTAGTCACACGGCTGAACCATCGTCCCAGAAAAACACTCGGCTACAAAACGCCGAATGAGGTATTCTTCAAACAACCACTTGTTGCACTTACAACTTGAATCCGCGCTTCAAAGTTGAATCCACGTATAGCAGGAAGAGAGAACGCTTTGAGTAAGTTCAAAGAGGGAAGGAAATACAGTTGAAGTTATCTGATGCTCGTCCATCAGTGGAGACCGTGCCTTTCCCGTCTTAAAGTCCGCCTTGCCAGACGGCTGATGCTTTGCGTCTCATATTTTCCTCCTGTGTGAATGAACTTTAGTGAATTGTCTCTGACGTCAGCTTATTTTGACCGTGAGCATCGAGACTGAGCCGCCGTCGAACCTTTCGACGGGAAATATGACCGGCTCGCCTTGTGTTCGCGCGGCTGCTACATAGAGAAGGGGGTAGTGATCTGGCGTTGGAGCCGAGAGCATCGCGTCACGCCCGAGCGCCTCGTAATTAATGAGCGGTTCGTGGTTACCAGCCGAAAGCAGTTCGCGCACTTGCGCTTCAAACCGCACAGCCCAATCGAACGGCTCAATTCTTTGCTGCCCCCATGCGTAGGCGTGCAGGTAATGCACGACGTTGCCGCTGCCAATGATGCGCACCCCTTCGGTGCGTAACGGCGCCAGCCGCTTCGCAATTTCGTAGTGAAACTTCGCTGGTTGCGTCTCGTCTATACTGAGTTGCACGACGGGGACATCCGCATTGGGGAAGACATGACAGAGCACAGACCATATGCCGTGATTCCCGTAAATGAACCACAGGTCTTCCAGCCGCTGGCGCTGCGTGTTGGTCAAATGCACGCTTTTAATTGGAGCGGGAGTCACCATAGACCGGGCTTCTCTTGTCGCGCGCTCTATGCCGCTTCTGGCGCGTCGTCTTCGGCTTTAATCCGTTCTCTCGCGACGCGGTAGCGACGGTTCATGTCATCCAGTGTCGCTATCAGTTCAGGATCGAGGGCAGGTTGATGTCCCTGATCGGTCTGGGGACGCCCCGCAAACCGGTGCCGGCGCTCGGCTGTTCGGTGCTGTCTTGCTCATCCCTAGGCTCGTCGCTCACTGCTTCCCGCTTTTCTTCGCCAATGTGTCGTTTCCTGCCCGCTGCCAAGCCTCTTTGGCATGTCGTGGCTGGCCGCGTTGTGGCGTGGTCGCAGTGTGACCGGCCACGCCGGCGCCGCGCCGAGCAACAGGAGAAGCAGGACGATGATCAGGATGGTTGTGGTAGACAGGTGCTGTTGCCTCCTTTGATGGAGTCAACCTCTGTGTAACCCGCAAGTAAAGCCATGTTCTTGTTCCTCGTCTCTTCCGTTTCGAGCGTCCAGCTCGAAAACAGGTTCGTGCCCGTGTACCACTTCACCTTATGCGCGTGGCAAATAAACCAATGGTCGCGCCCGTCATTCAGGTAC
>JACCRA010000774.1 GCA_013813825.1 Pyrinomonadaceae bacterium
CTGACGCACTGGCTCAATCAAGTGTCGAAGACTTACGCGCGCTCGGACTCTCGAACGCGAAGGCGTTGAGCATTATCGAACTGGCGCGGGCGGACGCGGTCGTGGAGATCGAGAGCGACGCGCTCAAACAACAGGATAACGAAGCCTTGATCGCGCGTCTCTCACAGTTGCGGGGCGTCGGGCGCTGGACGGCGGAGTGGGCTTTGATGCTGCACTTCGGGCGCACCAATGTTTTTCCCGCCGGCGATCTTTTCCTGCGCGGCGCAATCATTAAATACTACAACGGCGGCGAGCCGCTGACGGAGCGCGAGATTCGCGCGCTCGCGGCAGAGCGTTGGGGCGAATGGTCTTCTTACGCCGCGCTGTACTTGCTGGCGGGGATGCGCGCGGGGTTGATCACACTCAAGCCGGAGCGCGTGCTATCATCCCAAATGGCTGTGGCGAAGCAGCAGCGCCGCGCCCCTCCCCGCAAAGGTAAGACCTGAACCGCCGCCATGAAACCTGACATCCGCTCCAGACCAACAACCGGCTCCGCCAACACCCCACGACCCAGCGGCGAGCGCCCCCCGACCGGCAGCCTCCCACGCCTCTCCGGCGTTCATTTATCGAAAGAGCCGGCGACCGCCACCACCGCGACAGCGAGTGATCGTGCGCCCGCCGAGCCGGCGGTGGTGACGCTCGCCGGGCGCAAGCTCTCGCCGTCTGAATTCAACACCGCGATGATCCATTTTTATCGCGGCGAGGTGCAACGCTCGAACACTTGGCGCAACCGCCTCGATACGACGACTAATTGGGCGGTGCTGACCGCTGGTGCGACGCTCTCTTTCGCGTTCAGCGCGCCGGGCAATCCGCATTTCGTGATCCCGATCAACTCGCTCCTTGTCGTCTTCTTCCTCTTCATGGAAGCGCGCCGCTATCGCTATTATGAAATCTGGGCGAACCGCGTCCGCCTGTTGGAGACCGGCTACTTCGCGCAGATGCTGACGCCGGAAACGCAACTCGATAACGAGTGGGCGAAGCACCTTTCAGATGATTTGAAGACGCCGCACTTCACCATCAGCGAATGGGAAGCGTTAGGTCGTCGGCTGCGTCGGAACTACCTCTGGATTTTCGCGTTGCTCGCCGCGAGTTGGAATCTCAAGGTCTATCTGCATCCGTGGCCGGCGCGCGACTTCGAGGAATTTTTGGCGCGCGCCGCCATTGGCAGCATCCCCGGCGGGTTGCTCTTCATCTTCGGCATCTTCTTCAACGCGGTCGTCGCCGCCTTCGCTTTCGGCACGGTGCGCCTGCGCGAAGCGACGGGCGAGGTGCTGCCGGAGCACGAGTTCCCCTTCCATCCGATCCGCCGCGTCACCGACATGACGCGCGCCGCCCGTAGCCGCCGCACCGCCGAGCGCCGCACCCAACGCGCTCGCGAGCGCGTCCGCACCACCTCGTCGTCGGGCCGCACCGGCAGCCTGACCGGCGACTGGAAGCGCCCGGACACCGGCGGCCTGCACCGCACAGATTTGCCAGCGACGGAAGAAGAAACCTTGCTCAGGAAGTGACTGGTTTAGTGAACACTCGGTGGCTTGCGGATTATTACCTTCCGTGCCCGTGTTACGATTGAGCGCGATGAAAGCTGAGTCCTTAAATAGCTGACGCTGTAAGCTATGATCTGGCGCTCCGCAACTCAATCACCCTCATCGCACAAAGTGAGATCACCGGTTTTGATTCAGCGGTGCCCGCCGCCGCGTGTGCGTCATTATCCCTTGTCATCTATCACCCACTATCCATGATCAAGCTTAACGGTCAACAGCTTTCACTCGATGAGATCGCTAACATTGCGCGCGGCACTGTGCAAGTGGCGCTGGCGGACGAAGCGCGGGCGCGGATGGAAGCGTCGCGCGCGGTGGTCGAGCGGATCATCGCGGAGGGGCGTGTTGTGTACGGTGTCAACACGGGCTTTGGGAAGTTGTCGGATTATTCGATCCCGCATGACCAATTGCGCGAGTTGCAAGTGAACCTTGTCCGCAGCCACTCGTGCGGCGTCGGGCGTCCGCTGTCAATCGAAGAGACGCGGGCCATGATGCTGTTGCGGGCGAACGTGCTGGCGCTCGGCTACAGCGGTGCGCGCGCCGTGGTGTGCGAGACGTTATTGCAAATGCTTGAGCGCGGCGTGGTGCCCGTCGTGCCGGAGAAAGGATCGGTGGGAGCTAGTGGCGATCTCGCGCCGCTCGCGCACCTCGCGCTGACGGTCATCGGCGAGGGCGAAGCGTTTTATCAGGGCGAACGACTGGCGAGCGCGGAAGCGTTAAGTCGCGCTCGTGTCGAGCCTTTAAGTTTAGAGGCGAAGGAGGGACTCGCGCTCCTGAATGGGACGCAGGCGCTCACGGCGGTTGGGGCGCTGGCGCTCGAACGAGCCGAGCGACTGGCGCGGGTCGCGGACGTGGCGGGCGCGATGTCGCTCGAAGCCCTGCGCGGAACGCCCGATGCCTTCGACGAACGCATCCACCGCGCCCGACCGCACGCCGGCCAACTCG
>JACCRA010000013.1 GCA_013813825.1 Pyrinomonadaceae bacterium
GACAACCTGCGCGCCACCTCGCCGCTCTTCCACGCCGACAAAATCCGCAAGCCTCTGATCGTCCTGCAAGGCGCGAACGACCCGCGCGTGATCAAGCCGGAATCGGACGAGATCGTCGCGGCGGTGAGGAAGAATAACGGCGTCGTCGAATACGTCGTCTTCGACGACGAAGGCCACGGCTTCACCAAAAAGGTCAACGAGATTCGCGCCTACAAAGCGATCCTCGACTTCCTCGAACAGCACTTAAAGGGCAACGCCGGCAGCAGCAACAGTGGCGACGGGAAATAACCAACACCAGTCAGACGTCAACAGCACATTCCCGACAATTCAACCAAAAGAAGGCCGCCTCTCATCAAGGCGGCCTTCTCGTTGATCCGCATCCGATTGTCGCCGGTTAAGCAACGAAGCCTAGCGCGTCGGTGAATCTGTTAAACTAACGCGGAGCCGATAAGATTGGTACACAGGCAAAGAGATGATCCACGAACTCACACGAATTCACACGAAGCCGGAACAAAGGATGTCATCCTCTGTTTCGTGTGAATTCGTGGAGCATTCTCCTGTTGAGTTTCAATCTTATAAATCTCGAATCTGCGCCGCAAAATTTCAGTGATACGATGAACCGCAGCATTGAAGAACAACTCCTTAACCCACAGCCCAGCACCGCCGCCGCGCGGGCGCGCGATTTCGGCATCGATCTGACTTTATTGATCGGGCGGTTGAACCTGACGCCGGAAGAGCGTCTGCGTGAGCTTCAGCGGGCGATGATTGAGATTGAAACTATGCGCGCCGGTCTTCAACGTCAGGACGGTCATCTCCATGAATCAAGTCGAACAGACGTTGCGACTGCTGACTCAACATCAAGTTGAGTTCGTCATCGTCGGCGGTGTCGCCATCAGCGCGCACGGCTCGGCATACCTGACGTTTGATCTCGATGTGTGTTACGCACGTTCACGCAGCAACCTTCAACGCTTAACCGCCGCGCTCGCCGCATATCATCCCCGCCCGCGCGACTTCCCGGCCGACCTGCCTTTTCATTGGGACGAGCGGACACTTCAGCAGGGCACAAACTTCACGCTCTCAACCGATTTAGGAAGCATCGATTTGCTGGGAGAAGTGACCGGCCTCGGAGATTACGAACAAGTGCGCGCGGCATCAGTTGTCATGCCTCTCTTCGGGATGGATTGCCAAGTACTCTCCCTTGACGGACTGATCACCGCCAAACGCGCCGCCGGCCGCACGAAAGATTTGCTGGTCCTGCCCGAACTCGAAGCCCTGCTTGAACTCACGCGGGAGCCAAACGATTAAGTGTGTTGCCCACCGACCGGCGATCACAGGAATAATCACGGCCGCGAGTTAGAGGACGGATTTATTAGTCCACCTGCGTCGCCGTCTTCCCGGCGCTGTCCCCGGCGGCCGGAGTCTCGCCCGCCACGCTCGTGTCGCTGGCGACGGGCGGTACGGTTTGCGTGCCGGGCGTGGGCTGGCGCGTCGTGCTCGGCGCATCATTGGCGTTCTCGAACATCTGCTGTTGGTCTTCGTTGAATGTGCGGTCTTGCTGCTGGTCGTTCATGTCGATCTCCTCGTTTGAAGTGACGCCTGAACTTTCAGGCGCGATGCTCTGTTGTTGTGCGCGCTCGGCGACGAGGCGGCGATAGGCTGCGTCGCGCGACAAGCCTAACTCGCGGGCGGCGCGCTTTAGTGCGGCGCGGTGGTCTAATCCTTCGGCTTCGATGGCGGCAACGCGCGCGGAGAGACTCACACTCGCGGATTGGTCCCCCGCCTCTTCATTACTTAAAGTTGTGCGGTCAATGATCAGCACCATTTCGCCGCGCGCGGCTTGGGCGTCGGAAAATTTTAACGCGAGATCGCTCAGACGCCCGCGCGCGAACTCTTCGTGTAGTTTGGTTAGTTCGCGGGCGACGACGGCTTCGCGCTCGCCTAACGTGTCGCGCGCGTCGGCGAGTGCGCCGGCGATGCGGTGCGGCGCTTCGTAGAAAATCAGCGTCGCGGCGAGGCCGCGCAGTTGCGCGAGGCGGGCGCGCCGCGCCGTCGAGCGCGCGGGCAGGAAGCCGCCGAAGTAAAACTCGTCGGTCGGCAGCCCTGAAGCGGCGAGCGCGGCGACGAACGCCGACGGGCCGGGCACCGGGACGATGACGATCCGTTGTTCGACACACGCGCGGATCAAACGATAGCCCGGATCGCTGATGCCGGGCGTGCCGGCGTCGGAGACGATGGCGACGCTCGCGCCGCCAACCAGCAACTCGGTTAGTTCGGCGGCGCGAGCGTGCTCGTTGTGCTCGTGATAACTAATCGTCTTGGTTTTAATTCCGAAGTGATTGAGCAGCCCGCGCGTGTGGCGCGTATCTTCGCAGGCGATGAGCGCGACCTCAGAGAGCACGCGCAAGGCGCGGTGCGTGATGTCTTCGAGATTCCCAATGGGCGTCGAGACGAGATAGAGTGTACCCGTTGCCATGAGCGAAGCATAGAAGGCAAAAGGCAAAAGGCAAAGGGCAAACGTCAAAAAATTAGTTACAGAGCCAAGAGAAAAAGCAAAAGGCAAAAGTGAGCGATAGGTTTGCCGTCTTCACTTTTGCCCTTTGCCTTTTGCCTTCCGCGTAGCCGTCTGCCTTCATTAATTCCTTGGCAGGGGAATGCGTCGCCACCAGTCGTTGTTGCTGTCCCGGCGGTCGCGGTTACGATCCCGGTTGCGGTCGTCGCGCGGATCGTAGCCGCCGCTGCGTCGATAGTAATTGTCGGAGTCGTCGAAGCGCAGGCCGTGGATGTCGGCGATGGTGCGGAGGTCGCGTTTAATCTCGCGCCAGTCGGCGTAGGTGCGCGAATCGACGCGGATGCGTCCGAGCAGGCGCTCGACGCGGTCGGCGGCTTGCAGCAGTTGGCGCGCCTCGCCGGCGCTGCGGTTCACGTTGCGTCCGTCGCCGACGCGGTCTCTGAGGCGCTCGGCCGTCTCGCGAAACTGCCTGACTTCGTTGTTGATGCGATCCTCGCGGTTCGTGCCATTGACGCGGCTACGGTCGAGCAGTCGATCCACGTCGCGTTCGAGACTCTTGCTGCGGTCCTGAACGCGCTTGGCGGCGTCGCGCAGCGTGCGGCTGTCATAGTTGTTGGAGCGGCGGTCGTCGCGGCGATCTTCGTACCAATCGTCGTCATTGTCGCGGCGACGGTCGCGGCGGTTGTCGTCGCGGCCTCGTCCCCACCACGGATCGTTGCTCTGCGCCGGGGCGAGCGCGGGCAGGCCGAGCAAAACGAGAAGCATGGCGAAGAGCGTTAACGTCTGAGTGCGTCGTGTGGTCATGTGTGTCGATCTCCTTGCTGTGATGACAAAGGCCGCTGCCACATGGGACGCGGGAGACGGCGCTCGGTCGGGCGGGGCTGTTACAGAAAATTATCACCGGCCGCGCCGGGAGAGATCAGTCGTCGAGGACGGCACCAACGCCGGCCGTGGCAAGCAACGTGCCGTGTGCGCTTCGATGCGGCGGCGGGTTCACGGAAACAAGAAGCAGCGGCGATCTCGAAGAGACAGGGGC
>JACCRA010000025.1 GCA_013813825.1 Pyrinomonadaceae bacterium
TGCCCGGCGTCGCCCTGCCGATTCCGTCGCTGACGGACAAGGATCGGCGCGATTTACAGTGGGCCGTCCGGCAGGATGTCGACTACATCGCGCTCTCGTTCGTCCGCCGTCCCGAAGATTGCGCGGAAGCCAAATCGCTGATCAAAGCCGCCGGTGGCAACGCGCCTTTAATCGCGAAGATCGAGAAGGCGGAAGCCATCGATCACCTCGAAGAGATCATAGCTGAAGCTGACGGCGTGATGGTCGCGCGCGGTGATCTTGGCGTCGAGACGAGTGTGGAACTGGTTCCCGTCTATCAGAAACGGATCATCGAGCAGGCCAACCGCGCCGGCAAGCTCGTGATCACCGCGACGCAGATGTTGCAGTCGATGATCAGCGAACCGCGCCCGACGCGCGCCGAAGCGTCCGACGTGGCGAACGCGGTGTGGGACGGCTCAGACGCCTTGATGCTCTCGGCCGAGACAGCGACCGGGCAGTTTCCGGTGGCGACGGTGGCGACGATGGCGCGCATCATCGAGTCGGCCGAGGCGGGCAAGCCCACCGGGTCGAGCGCGATCTCGAAGTGGACCGGCAAGCAATCAGGGCGCGTCAGCCGCGCGATCTGCGAGGCGGCGGCGTTCGCGGCGGAAGAGATGAGCGCCAAAGTGATCGCCGTCTTCACCGAGTCGGGGTTGATGGCGCGGCGGCTGTCGGCGCTCCGGCCGGAGCAACGGATCGTCGCGCTGACGCACACGCGCGAAGTGCTGAACGAGTTGGCGTTGGTATGGGCCATCGAGCCGCTGTTGCACCCGCACTCGGAGACGACGGAAGAGATGATCCGCACCGGCGACCGGACGCTGCTGGAATCCGGCATCACGCAACAGGGCGAAATGATCGTCTTGATGGCCGGGCGACTGTCGGGACTCGGGCTGTCGAGTTCGATGACGCTGCACAGCGTCGGCGAAAGTATCGCGAAGCCGCAACAGTAAAACGTGGGATCGTGGCGGCGCGCGAGGACTGACCGTTGAGCCTGCGATGGCAAATCTCCGCCGGGCAATTGTTTGAAACATTCCGCCCGGCGGCTTTCCTATTAGCTGCCCTCGTCTCCACTTGGACGCTCGCCGACGCCCGGCGGCGCAAGCTGAAAACTTACGCCGTCGCCCTCTGGACGATTGGCACGCTTGCCTTCCCTTTCATTGCTTTCCCGCTCTACCTGCTCGCGCGCCTCATGGGAGCGCAGGCGGCCCATTGGCCGGAGCACTCACACGCTGACATCAACTCAAGCCCCATTTCCTCGAATACGTTTGCGACGACAATCATTGAAGCCGGCGAGAACTCTGATGCGACCGCGGCGCTAAACGAAGGCCATGCGCCGGTAGTCGCTGAGGCAGGCGGGACGCCCGCGCTCCCGGGAAACGACGCCCCACCGAAAGCTACCCCCTTTCTCTGGCGCAACGTGACAATTCCCTTCGGCTACTTAGCCATTCTGCTCGCGCTCGCCGCCATTTTCTTCTATCGCGATTATCATAGCCTCGACGCACACCTTGCCCGCGCCAGCCACGCCAGACTGCACGGCCAGCGCGCCCGCGCCGTCAGCGAGTACCGCGCCGCACTGCGCTTGCGCGACGATCCCCACACGCGCAAACTGCTTGGCCTCGAACTGGCAGCCGACCGGCAATGGGACCAGTCTCTCACCGAACTCCGCTCCGCCGAGCAAGGCGGCGAACCCGACGAGGCACTGCCCTACCACCTCGCCACCACGCTCGACGCGCTGGGCCGCGCGGACGAAGCCATCACTGAATACCGCAAATTTTTACAGAGTGAATTATGCGCCGCCCGGCTGCTTCCCGATCCTCGTTGCGCTGCATCTCGACTTCGCGTGCAGCAGGGACAATAACGGGCGCAGAGAGGCGGTTGTCGAGATTTTCAAAGGCCGTAGAGGCGACGGTGATGTCGGCCGCCGGCGGGAGCTTTAGCCGTTCGACTTTCTTTTCGACGGAAACGCATCGCGACTCTACTTCGAGAGTTGCTTGCGTTTGTACTCTTCGAGCGTGCGCTCGGCGTTCTCTA
>JACCRA010000257.1 GCA_013813825.1 Pyrinomonadaceae bacterium
AACACGACCTCTAGCTTCAAGCCTTTCACCTGCGCGAATTGCGCCAGTTCGTCCATCAAACGCCGTCGCGCCGCCGGTTTGTCCCGATGCCACCCGACGCGTTGCGCCATCACGTTATTACCGTCAATGAGATAGGACATGAATTCGCTTGGCAAATTGAAATCTCAATTTGAGATCGAAGCTCTCTTCATCGGGCGAAGCTAAATTTGTAAACTCCCGTAATCACAATACTCCACAATCGGGCAGCGCGCGCACACCGGATCGCGGGGGCGACAGATGGCGCGGCCGTGGCGAATCAGATTGACGTGGAACGAGTAGAATTTACCCGACGGCACGAGGTTATTCATGATCTCATGGGCGCGGGCGTCGGCACATTTCAGCGGGATGAGGCCGACGCGGCGCAGGATGCGGAAGATGTGCGTGTCGAGCGGAAAAACGTCCTTGCGGCAGGCGAAGAGCAGCGTGCAGGCCACGGTCTTGGGACCAATGCCACGAAATTGCGAGAGGTAGCGCGCGGCCTCGCCGGGCGGCATGGCGTGGAGAAACGAGAGGTCGAGCGCGCCGTGTTTTTCCTTGATTTGGCGTAACAGGCTTTTGATGACAGCCGCTTTTTGTCGGGCCAGCCCGCCTGATTGAATCGTCTCGGCGATGGTCGATTCGCGTGCGCGCAGCGCGTCACCCCACGACGGAAAGCGACGCTTGAGCGCGGCGAAAGTGCGGTGGCTGTTGGTATCGCTCGTCGCCTGCGAGAGAACGATCTGGATCAGCATCTCGAGCGGATCGGAAGGGCGTTCATTCTCCGGCACGCCGTAAACGCGCTCCAGATTCTGAATAATGTAACGCAGCGGCTTCTCTTCCGCCCTCTCCGCGCCGGCGTGGCATGCCGCACTCTGAACTGACGAAGAGGCACTCATAAAATCTTTCAAAAGGCTGTTTGAAGAATCAGTCTCAGCTCCGCGGCAGAGGCGTAATTCAATAGCTGTTGGTAACGCCCACGATAAGAACTTCCAAGCGATTCGCTCATCCATTTTCACACTGCGGACGAACACGGCGATAAGACGAACAGCGCAATGATAAACCATCCAGCTCGTCGCCGTGATCGAACCCTTCGCCTCATTTTATGTCGCCCTTCCAATTCTCATGTCAATCAGCCGCAGCCCATCACTGCCGGCAGGGCCGGGTGTTCAGTCAAAATAATTGAACGAACTCTCAAACTGACCGCGCACGGTCAGCCGCACTCATCATCGGCGCGCACCGCTCTGCAAACAACTCATGCCTTGATAACGAGTTAGCAGCATAGCGCGGCGTGGCCTAAAGGTTGCTAAGCGAAGCGCGTGTGCTGACAAAGCAGACATCAGAATCCAGCAAACTAGAGACATACGATCAAGGCAAGCAACTCAACCGTTCAAGTTCAAGGACAACCTCAATCACGCGACAATGGCGAAGAGTTTTGACGGACGAGTGAAGTTTGCGGCAGCTCCAAGGCAGAGGAAGTGAGATAGAAATGATTAAGCGTTCCCGTTTCATCACATGGATCACGTTCTTTTCCCTTGCCGTCACTCTCTGTGACGGCATCCTGATCAGTGGCCACGCGAAGGCTCAAGCCGGCTCGCCACCACAGCGCCCACCCGGCGCACGGCAGGCCGCCGAGGGCAGCCGTGCGCGCTATCCGCAACTCGCGCGCTACGCCACGGAATTAACGGCAGCAGCGGCGGCAGCCCGTGACCGTCTCTCGTTTAGCGAGCACGACCCGGCTCAGCTACGTCGCCTCGCGCATATTCTTTCCCGCGACGCGCAAAATAATCCAGCGCTGCTCGATGCGACCGGGGGGACAGACGCGCAAGCTCTGACACTGGCGCTCGTCCAACAGATCGCCGTCGGCAAAGCGCCCGCGAAATTGCGGGCCAAACGCATTTTCAGCCTCGATCTGACTTCCCTGCTGGCGGGCGCGAAGGACGGCGACGAGGTCGCGGCTCGGCTGCAAATGGTCATTACGGAAACCGCCGGCGCTCACGGCCAAGTCGTGCTGTTCATCCCGGAACTGCCGGCGCTCGTCGGCGCAAACGCGGCGCACGGTCAGCAAGTCGCCAGCCTGCTCACAGACGCTCTCACGCGCGGCGACCTACAAATAATTGCCGCCACGACGCCCGCCGCCTTCGAGCACAACATCGCGACGGACGAGGCACTCACGACGCTCTTTGCGGAAGTGCGGCTTGAGGAAACGGCGAGCGAGAGCGACGAGGAAACCGCTGGCGACGAACAGTCGTTCACTGGCGAGCGGGTTTCAACTGAACTATTAGAACTGGCGCAACAGTCCGGCGACAGCCGCATGAACGTCATCCTCCAAGCTGGCGACGTTAACGACGCGCGCCTCAAATCGTTCCTGAAAGCGCATGGCGCGCGCGTGACCAACCGGATGAGCCAACTGGGAATGCTGCGGGTCGAATTAACCGCGCGCGCGGTCGAAGAACTGGCGACAAATCGACAAGTGCAGTTCGCCTCTCTCGACAAAGAGGTGCAGGCGCTCGGTCACGTCACGTCCACCACCGGCGCGGATGCCGTGCGCGGGAGCAGTTCTGATTGGAAGAAGTACACGCTTGATGGCACCGGCGTCGGCATCGCCGTTCTTGATTCAAGCATCTTCACCTCCCACTCATCTTTCCTCGGGAAAGACGGTAACAAGCGCATCGTGGCCGATGTGGACTTCACGGGCACGGGAATGGACACGGACGACCCTTACGGCCACGGCACGCACGTCGCCTCGGCCGCCGCCGGTAGCGGGATCGTGTCGAATGGCGCGTACACCGGCATCGCGTCGAACGCCAAGCTCATCAATTTGCGCGTGCTGGATTCAAGGGGCGTCGGCTCGGTGACGAAATTGTTGCAGGCGCTCGAGTGGGTCATCGCCAACCGCACGACTTACAACATTCGTGTCGTCAACATGAGCCTCGGCATCCCCGCCGTTGACTCTTACAAGAACGATCCGCTCTGCCGCGCGGTGCGCCGCTTGGCTGACGCTGGCGTCGTCGTCGTTGCGGCCGCCGGCAACAGCGGCAAGAACACTGAAGGCCAAAAGGTTTACGGGCAGATTCACTCGCCCGGAAACGAGCCCAGCGCCATCACCGTGGGCGCAAGCAATACCTACAGCACTGACGTGCGCTCGGATGACAGAGTCGCTTCGTTCAGTTCGCGCGGGCCGACACGCTCCTTCTGGAAGGACGCGCAGGACGTCAAGCATTACGATAACCTCGTTAAGCCCGACCTCGTCGCTCCCGGCAATAAGCTAGTTTTCGCTCAAGCGAAAAACAACTATCTCGTTACCACGCGCCCGGAGTTGGACGCCAATGTAAGTAATAATGACGACCGTGAGATGATGTACATGAGCGGCACGTCAGTGGCGGCCCCGGTCGTGGCGGGCGCGGCGGCGTTGCTGCTGCAAGCCAACCCGAAGCTAACGCCGAACATGGTTAAGATGATCCTGATGTACACGGCGCAGCCACTCGCCGGCGATAATATGTTCGAGCAGGGCGCCGGACAACTCAATATCGAAGGCGCAATCAGGCTGGCGAAACTCGTTCGCACCGACTTGACGAACTCGACAGCGCTTGGTGCGGCACTGTTGAAGGCCGCCGCGCCGCTCGCACAGACGACTATCGCCGGACATACCTTTACGTGGGCGCAAGGTATTCTCTTGAACCATCGCTACGCTGCCGGCGTCAATCTCATCACTAAATATCAGAAGATTTACGGGACAGGCGTGTTGCTGGGCGACGGCGTGTTGCTCGGCGATGGCGTGTTGCTCGGCGATGGCGTGTTGCTGGGTGACAATATTCTAACCAGTACTGGCGCCACGGTCGGCACTGGAACAGCCTTTCTGAGCAGCGGTGTGCTGATGGGCGACGGCGTGTTGCTCGGCGATGGAGTCTTACTCGGTGATGGTGTGCTAATAGGCGACGGCGTGCTAATAGGCGACGGCGTGCTGAAAGGCGATTCGATTGTCCGCGCGCTATCAGCGTTGGTGGACGGCGACCCGACCGGTGCGCTTGAGATCACGCCGGACAATGGAGACAACTGAACAACTTCGTAAGCGTCTCCCGGCACGTTTCCTGATCGCTGTGTAATGATCGTTTAATTCAGACTGGAACAATCATGCTCTCTATAAATCGACAGACCACAACACCATCGCTCCTCCAAGCCACGGCCGCCCGTCGGCCCGCCAAAGCCGCCGCGCCGCTCGCTGCGCGGCGGCTCACCAACCGGGACACGGCCGAAGTGCTGACGTTCCTTGCCAAGCGCCCGCTGCAGACAGTCATCATGGCCGGCCTCATCCGCAGTTATGGTCTCGACAGTCCGCTCAACCGCGGTATGTTCTACGCCTGCCGCGATGAGCGCGGCACACTCGAAGGCGTCGCTCTCATCGGCCACGCCACGCTTTTGGCAACAACAACTGACCGCGCCCTCCGCGCTTTCGCGCGCCTCGCGCAAACCGGCGACTGCCGCACGCATATGATCATGGGCGAGGAAGAGTGCATCCGCTCGTTCTGGTGGCACTACTCGACATCTGACGAGCGGCAGCAGATGCGCCTCGCCTGCCGCGAGCTGTTATTCGAGTTGACGCACGTCAGCACGGCGCAACGATTAGTTTCCGGCCTGCGCCCCGCCGTGCCCGACGATCTGGAATTGATTCTGCCCGTGCAAGCCGAATTGGCCTTTCTCGAAAGTGGCGTCAACCCGCGCGAAATTGATCCGGTCGGTTTCCGCCAACGCACGCTACGCCGCGTCGAAAAGGGACAGACGTGGGTGCTCTTCAAGGATGGACAGTTAATCTTCAAAGCCGAAGTGCAATCAGAGACGCCGCAGGTGATCTATTTGGAAGGCATCTATGTCCGCCCCGAAGCGCGTGGGCAAGGCTACGGCCGCCGCTGCCTCTCACAACTCTGCAACACGCTCCTCAAACGCGCCGATTCGATCTGTCTCCTCGTCAACGAGGAACACACGCGGGCGCACAATTTTTACCAACAACTCGGCTTCCGCCTGCGAAGCCGCTACGACACGATCTTCCTACGCCAGCGTCATTGCTAATGAGTCGGTAGCCCACGCGGGGGCGGCAGAGCGAAAGCTCACGGCGTCAGCCGTGGGACGGGTGACAGAAAAGAACCAAGCTCCGGTTGGGGCGAAAGATATACTGGCCTCCCAGTTCTTTCGCCCCGGCCGGGGCTTGTCCTCATCGTTTGACTCCTACACCCACGGCTGACGCCGTGAGCTTCCGCTCTGCCGCGCCTCCGGCGCTTGCCTGTTTGATTGAATTTAATACCGCCGCCCCTCGGTAAGTGCGATGACATCCTTACCTAACCGGCTTCTGGCCCTCTTAGCACCCGTTCATAAAATTCCA
>JACCRA010000036.1 GCA_013813825.1 Pyrinomonadaceae bacterium
AGGGAGAGGTTGCCGCTCTGCGAAAGATTGTCAGTGATTACTTGAAGACGGAGACAGAAACCTAGTGTCCTTAATACACGCCGCTTCGATGGCTTGCTTTTCACCGTTTTTTTGTTTCTTCAATTTAGCGAGCGGGTTACTAGCACTGGAGCAAAGCTTTGGAATTCAGCGTCGTCGAAGGGCTGCGTGCCATTAAATTTGATCTCGTGTTCACGCTGGCGCTGGCGGCGATCTTTTTGTTCGTCGGGAGCAGCTTGCAGCGGCGCGTGGGCGTGCTGGCACGGGCCAGCATTCCGGCGGCGGCAATCGGCGGTTTGTTGTTCGCACTGTTGGTGTTGGCCCTACGTTCAAGTCAGACGCTCGGCGTGACTCTTGACAACAGCCTGCGCGCGCCCTTGCAGACGGCTTTCTTCACGACCATCGGCTTGAGCGCGACGCTGGCGCTGCTGCGTGGCGGCGGCTGGCGAATGATCTTCTTTTTACTGCTCGCTTCGTTGACGGCGGTGATGCAGAACGTCGCCGGCATCGGGATGGCGCGGTTGCTGCGCGTGCCGGACGCGCTCGGTATCATCTGCGGCGCGCTGACGCTGACGGGCGGGCCGGCGACCGGACTCGGATTTCAAAAACTGATCGAGCAGGAAGGCATCGCCAGCGCGGGCGAACTGATCATCGCCGCCGCGACGTTCGGCATTTTCGTTTCGAGCCTCGTGGGAAATCCGGTGGCGAGTTTGCTCATCCGCCGCTTTCGTCTATCCAAACCACAGGCCGAACGGGCGAAAGAACACAGCGGCGCGGACGAGTTATGGGCGATTGGCTCGACGGGACCAATCGCCACGCTTGAAGACGAGTCCGTTGAAACCGTGGAGCTTCGTGTTGAGAAGGCGGAGTTGACGGGCGGCGAGATGCTGCGTCACCTCTTGTTGATCCTGATTGTGATGGGCGTCGGGGCCGTGTTGAGCTTCGGTCTGACCCGACTCGGCTTGACGTTTCCCGGCTATGTCGGCGCGATGGTCGTCGCGGCGCTGGTGCGAAACTTTGATGATCGGCTCAAATGGTTTGGCATTAACATGCGCGCCGTCGATGCGTTGGGTGTCATCGCGCTGTCGCTGTTCCTCGTCATCGCGTTGATGGATTTGAAACTGTGGCAGTTGGCCGGGCTTGCGCTGCCAATGCTGTTGATCCTTGCGGTGCAAGTCGTCTTGATGATCCTGTACGCCGTCTTCCTGACTTTCGTTTTGATGGGGCGCGACTACGAGGCGGCGGTGACGGCGGGCGGGCACATCGGTTTCGGCCTCGGCATCACGCCAAACGCCGTGGCGAACATGGAGGCGCTCGTCGCGCGCTACGGTCCCGCGCCGCGCAGTTTCCTCTACGTGCCCATCGTCGGCGCTTTCTTTATCGACTTCACGAACGTCCTGATCATCACGGCCTTTCTGAATTTCGTCTAACTGCCAAGCGCCGCTGATCAAAGAATGATGAGATTGAGGCAGGCGGAAAAACATCATCCACGAAACACACGAAACGGCACGAAACAAAGAGCATGACCTTCGTGTCTCCGGCTTCGTGTTGTTTCGTGTGTTTTCGCGGGTAAATCTTTTCTGGTGTTCCAATCTTATGTGTTCTGATTTTAAGATACTCGGCCGTGAAACTCGAAAACCGTGGGATGAAAAATATGTTGCGACAAACCAGCGCGAGCTTTTTAACTTTAACAATGGCCTTTGCCTTGTGTGCGCCGCAGGCTCTAGGACAGACACGCCCGGCGCGGACGAAGCTTGAGCCAGCGGTCGCGCCGCCGGCCTCTTCACCCGCGCTTCAGGCGGTGGTTGACAAGGCGGCTCAAGAGGCTTTGAAAAAGTTCGCGGACCAGCAACTGAAGCCGGAGCAGCTTGCGATCACGCTGATTGATCTGAACGAGGCGGGGCGGCCAATTGAGGCCAGCTATCGTGGCGACGAGCGCATTTATCCGGCGAGCGTTGTTAAGATGTTTTTCCTCGTCGCGGCGCATCGTTGGATGGAGGACGGAAAGCTGAAGGAGACGGAGGAGCTTAATCGCGCGCTCAAGGACATGATCGTGGATTCCTCGAACGACGCGACCGGCTACGTCTTAGATGTGCTCACCGGCTCGACGAGCGGCCTCGAACTCCCGCCCGAACAGATGAAACAGTGGCAACATCAGCGCGACGCCGTCAACCGCTATTTCACGTCGCTCGGCTACCGCAACATCAACGTCAATCAGAAAACTTTCTGCGAAGACGCTTACGGCCGCGAGCGTTTTTCGCGCGGCCCGAACGGCGAAAATCGCAACAAGCTGACCACCAGCGCGACCGCGCGCCTGTTAGCCGAGATCACCGCCGGGCGCGCTGTCACCCCGGAGCGCAGTCGCCAGATGATGGAGTTGATGAAGCGCGACTTCGCTGGCACGAGCAACGACCCCGACGATCAAGCGCACGGCTTCACCGGCATCGCGCTTGCACCGGGCGCGCGCCTCTGGTCAAAAGCCGGTTGGACCAGTACCACGCGCCACGATGCCGCTTACGTCGAGTTACCGAACAAGCGTCGCTTCGTCCTCGTCACGTTCACCGAGCATCAGAGCCGCGTCCGCGACATCATCCCGACTGTCGCGCGTGTGATCATTGACGAACTTCAGAAACAGTGACAAGGGACGAGTGAAAAGAGAAAATCAACAGCGTCGCAGACTACCTCGGTTTGCTCGTCACTCATACTGCTTTTGCGCCAGAATCGCGGATTTGGTCCAGCCGATGGGATCGAGCGGAGGAAAGCGGTGGTGCGCGCGGATTTGGAAATAGCGTCTGGTATGCTCTTCGACTTTGCGGGGCGGGTGGGTTTTGAAGCGGAACATGATTTCGAGCAGCGTACTGGCGAAGGCCGGTCTGACCGGCAGATGCAGGAGGTGGCCGCCGGGCTTCAGCACGCGCGCCAGTTCGCCCAAACCTTCACGGAGCGGGACGTATTCGAGCGCGCCGCTAGTGATGACGCTATCGAACGCCGCGTCGGGGAAGGGCAGGGACAAGAGATTCGCCTGCGCGAACCTGACACGGTGGCGTGAGTCGTGGTCTTGTTGCGCGACGGCGGCGCTGGCTTTCTCGATGGAAGGCAGAGATAGATCGACCGCCGTGATCACGGCCGGGCGGACGAGAGCGCGCAGCAACGAGAGCGTCAACAGTCCGGTGCCGCAACCGGCGTCGAGGACGTGCGCGCCATCGGGCAAGGGCAACGGATGGCGGCGAAAGTAGTTTTCGAGCGAGCGGCCGTAGCCGTTGAATTTGAAAGTGAAATCATAGAGGCGTGCGATCCGGTCGTAAAACTTACCGGCCCCGGCGCTTTTGGCTTCCAACACTGATTGATTTTGCATCGTTCTTTGGTCTGCGCTATTGTATCGCCGCGCGCAGGACAGCGCCGCCCGGCGTGTCCCGGCTCACTCGCCACAGTCAAATTAGAGCGCACGTCGGGGCGGCGACAACGTCTCCGGCGAAAATCCACAAGCCTGTTTAAGTGCGTAACTTGTCTGTTCTTATACCCACACTCTGTAATTTCTACAAGGAGAGTACCTGTGTTCGAGACCGAAAGCGACGTTCTAGACTGGTATGAGAACCAGCCGCGCGCCATTACTAAAGAATTTCTCAACGACATCGAGTGGAACAAAATCAAAGACCAGCCGATCAACCCGGCCTTCAAGCCGGTGATCACATACATGCGCGATGTCGAGAGTTTTACTGAAATCTACTATCAAGAACTGCTTCGCACTCCGACTGGCAAAAATCCTGTGATCCGCAAATTCATGGAGCGTTGGAGCGGCGAAGAGAATCAGCACGCCGAACTTTTGAATCGCTTTCTTGGCGAAGCCGGGTTCCCTTCAAGCGAAGCTTGGCAGCAAGAGGCCAAAGCCGCGATCCCTTTCCGCTACACTTTCGAGAATCGCCTCTATCCGGTAATTACTAACTGCTTCGGTAAGTATTTTTCGGGCGCGCACATGGTCTGGGGGGCGATCAACGAGATGACTACCCTGCAAGGCTACCGCCGCCTGTGGCAACTGGCCGAACATCCGGTGCTGGAAAAACTGTTGCGCGCCATCGCGCAGGAAGAATCGATCCACACCCACTTTTACTGGAGCATCGCCCGCCTGAAGCTCGAACAGTCTGGCTTTTCACGCAACTTGGCGCGCTTCGTTATCGGCAAGTTCTGGACGCCGGTGGGGCAGGGCACGAAGCCGAAGCGGGAAACTGATTACGTGATTGGGACCCTGTTCAAAGGCGAGGAAGGCGTCAATTTCTTTGATCGCAACGTCAACCAGCGGCTCGAAATGTTGCCCGGCTTCGACGGCCTCGGAAAAGTCACCCAGCGAATTGCGCGGATCGCCCTCTAAAGGATAATCTTTAACCTCAAAACTGTGGCGCGTCGCCGCCGCTCAGTCCGGCATCATTCGCCTGCGGAATGAACACAGCGGCTAATTGTTTTCGGCGTCAGATTTTCAAATTTGAGATTTCAGATTTGAAATTTGAGAACCGAAATAGCTGTGCTTGTGTGCTACATCTGCCGGGTAGGTGTCTAGCTTGATCGGCGTCGGTCTGTTTCCGCTGGCGCGGTTGAGCGCGTCGAGTTACAAATCAAAAAAGTCTGAACCCATTAGTCAGCCATGAAAAAACTGCTGCCCCTTGTCATCATTGGCGGCGTCCTGATCGTCGCGCTTGGCGGAGCCGCCATGCTCTTAAAATCACCATCATCGTCGTCGCCGGCAAACTCGTCGTTCGCGAGTCCGACGCCCGGAGCGGCGCAGGCAACTGCTTCCGCGAGGCAGCCGGCAGTTGTCGCCGCTGATGAAAAGCCGGTGCATGTTAGGGGACGCGCCGACGCGCCAGTGCTGGTCGAAGAGTTTGGCGATTTTCAGTGCCCGCCGTGCGGACAGTTTCACCCGATCATGAGCCGGATCGAGCGCGACTTCCCGACGCAAGTCCGTTTCTCGTTTCGCCACTTCCCGATCAAAACCCAGCACCCGCACGCGGTGCTGGCCGCGCACGCCACCGAGGCAGCCGGCCTGCAAGGCAAGTTTTGGGAACTGCACGATGTGATCTATGAGAAGCAGGCCGAATGGAAGGACGCGAAGGACGCGCGACCGATCTTTACGAACTATGCCCGCGCTCTCGGCTTGGATATGCAGAAATTCGCGCAGGACATTGATAGCACCCCTGCCAGTATGCGCCTTGTTGTTGA
>JACCRA010000050.1 GCA_013813825.1 Pyrinomonadaceae bacterium
CCCGTCACGTGATGCACGAGCAGGGCCTCGGCGTCATGCCGCCCGTCGGGGTACTGGAGGCGGATAGGCTCGGCTGGCTCAGTCACCCGCAGGCTTTTCCTGCCCGACTTAGCGTCGGCGGGCGTCACCTCCGGTTCCGGAACTCGGTAAATAGTAATCTGACGTCGGGCCTCTTCATTATCACCGATGTCGCCAACGTAGAGGTAGGATTTGCCTGGCTGCGGACCCGGTCCGACGCCGATGTCCTCCCAGTCAAAGGCCTCAGCTCCGGACACACGCCAAACACCCCGCCGCTGTCCCTGCTCATCTAAGGCGTAAAGGAACGGCCCGTCGCCCGAGTCGTTGTGCGTCCAGAGCACACCGGGGTTGCGTTGGGAAGCGACTAACCCGCTGCTTTCGGAGATTGCCTGATCTTCAAGCCAAGCGACGACGATAGGAGTCTCATAGGCGTCTTGCTGCCTCCGCGCGTCGTTACCAGTCGGTCCCTTCGACTTCCCGGTCACTGGTGACAGGTGGTCCTGGGGCGGCGAGGCAGAGCGGCATGACGAGGCGATGACGACTAGGACCAGTAGGCTTAGCAATAGGGAATTGCTCATGAGACATCTGGCTTTAAGTAAGACCAACCTAGCGCGTGCTTTTCTAGCTAACATTCGACTGCTCAAGTATGCCCCTTTGATTCAAAATCGCGCCGTAGAATCTCGGGTTATGGGAGATGATAAATATGTCAACTCAGAAGTGCCACTTAGACATGCGTCGCGAATCTGAAACTTAACAGAGGCGTGGGCGCGTCAATGAATGTCACACAGAGCCGGGTAGGTAAATTGTCTTCGCGTGGAACTGGCATACAAAACGAAACGCGCAGTCAATTGGCTGCGCGTAACTGTACGATTTAATTGAGGGCGGCGGTCGGAATCGAACCGACGAATGAAGGTTTTGTAAGTAATTAAAGGGCATTTAACACCGAGTGCTATGAAGCATCATAGGCGCATAAATACATGCCTTCTTACTTTACGTTGCAAGCTCGTGATGCTCCAAATATGCAGGTGCTACTACATTTCCTACTACACTCAAAAACTAGCGGGCGCGAGTCTTTCTAAGAAGTTCGCGCCCGTGTTTGATGGTTCAATTCTTAGTTCACTTCGCTCTCCAGCGCAGCGATGGATGCGGCGAGGTGCCTGAAATATAAGCGATTATTCATCCTTCTTTTGAGTTTTAGCCGCTTTCTTGCGCGGGCTTTTAGCGTTCTTTTTGAATTCTTTGCGGTCATCTTTTTTGGCTTTGCTCGCTGCTTTGTGCGCGGCGCGCTTGACGGGCGCGGTGGGCGCAGACGCATCGCGCGCATTGGCCCGACGAATGTTGGTGTTGTGATTTCGGATGCGGCTGCCTCGCATACTCTCTAAAATTTGTTCGACGAATTCCGTAGGCACATCAACCAGCGTAAAGCGGTCTTGAATATCAATCGCACCGATGGCTCTGCCCGGAACATTCGCTTCGTTGGCAATCGCCCCCACGATGTCCGCCGGTCTGACTTGGCTGTGATGACCGACATCGAAGAACAAGCGCGTTATCTCGCTTTCCCCCGACGTTGATCGCGCAGCGGGTGAAGAGGTGCGCGGTTCGGGTTCAGGGGCAACAACAACCTCAAGAGGCTTGTCTCCACCGGCGAGACGCGCGGCGGCGGCGGCAATCTCCGCGATATCGCGCCCGCTTTCTTCGGCCAGTTCTCCAACCAGAGTCAAATACAGATCGAGGTCTTCATCGCGCAACGTATTGTGTATGCGTTCCTTGAACTGCGCGATGCGCCGCCGGGCGACATCGGCTTTCGTCGGCATCCGCATCGGCTCGATACGCTGATTCGTATAACGCTCAATCTCCATTTTCATGCGTTGCTGGCGCGCGGTGACGAACAGCACCGCCGTACCTGTGCGCCCGGCGCGTCCCGTTCTGCCGATGCGGTGGACATAGACCTCCGGGTCGTTCGGCATGTCATAGTTGATGACTTGTGTGATGCGTTCGACATCAAGCCCACGCGCCGCGACATCTGTGGCGACAACGATTTCGACTTGCCCGCCGCGCAAACGACGTATCACGGCTTCGCGTTGCGATTGACTCATGTCGCCGTGCATCGCTTCGGCGGCGTAACCGCGGGCTTGAAG
>JACCRA010000090.1 GCA_013813825.1 Pyrinomonadaceae bacterium
CATCTGTTCCAGCGAAAGATCCTCCGCAAGCTGATCCTCAATGAACGACAGCACCTGCTTGAGCCTGCGCCCACCCAGGCCCTCGCTGCGTTCCTCCGTTAGCTTCGCAACGGAGTTGTGCCGTGCCACTACCCTTGAAGCCACCGCCACCGCCAGTCCATCCAGATAAAAGCGCCCCGATTGATACCCCGACTCCATCTCACGCTTCATCGCCCAGCAAAGCGCTTCCAACTCGGTATCGCGGATTTGAAATTGGTTGCGAATCTCCATCCGTGCCCCGTCCAGCCCGGACTCATGAGCGATGGTATGCAGCAGCGTCTGCGGCAGACTCAGAAGTAGGGTTGTGTCATTCTCGTCGTGCATTTCCCACTGGCTCGGCGTGTCCGCGGGAATGATGTCGATGTCCCCATGCACCGCCGTCCCGCTGTACCGCTTGCCGTCTCGCCGGCACGCGAGCTTCGCCGGCGCGCCCACATGAACACCGATGAGCACGTTCTCCACCCCCGGTAGCTCCAGCACGCCCATCGGATCCCTGCGCAACTCAAAGGCGACGCCCTCAGTCGTCCCTGCGTACTCCAGCACATTCGGCAATCTGCTCTCCTGCGGCATCGGTTCCTTCCCTTCGCGGTTCCTGACGGAAAATACGGATTCAATCTTCCAGCGGTTCCGAAGGCTTAGCAACTGCGGACTCACCAGCCGCCAGCACCACCTTGCTTTGCGAACGGCCGCTCGCCAGCGAAACGGCGTCTCCTTGGGTGACCTCGGTTGCCCTAATTCAAGATTTTACCGGAGTTCAACGGAATAAGCGTATGGAGGCGCGGATCACGAAGGTAGAGATCGCCCCGCGAGTTGCCCCCATTCATGTTGGAGCGTCTTTCGTTTCCGGTATGAGAAGGTGGATCGCGCTGAGTTTGCCCTGAAGATTGACCGAAAATTTCGCCCCCTGCGCGGCGACCAGAACCGGCCACTAAACTCGCTTGATTACGCGATATCCCCGCGCCGCAGCTTTGCGTAGTCAGCCGGCGTGTCGATGTCGAAAGCGCCGCCCGCGAATGGCACGGGCACCGCTTCGATGAGGAATCGGTTAATGATCTGTTTCGCTCCCGCCGCATCGCTCAAATTGCAGAGTTCCGGGAATAAGCGGCGGCTGAATAATGCGGGCACGCCTAAAGTCTCGCTGTATTCCGCAGCGACGATGGGAGCGCCCGTCGCGCGGTACGTTTCGACGAGGAGCGTGATAAGTTCCGATGTGACGAGCGGTTGATCGCACACGGTGATTACGGCGGCTGACGCTTCCTCGCTCAGTTCCCTCAACCCGGTGATGCCGGCACGGATCGAACTGCCCATGCCGTTAGCCCATTGCGGGTTCTCGACAATTCGCACGGCGAGTTGATTCAACTCCGCTCGCATTAAAGCCGCGTGCGCGCCGAGCACGACGACGACGGGGCGGCACGAAGAATCGAGGGCGGCTTCCGCCGCGCGACGAAGAAGGCTCTGTCCCTCGAAGCCGAGCAGTTGCTTCGGCCTCCCCATGCGCGTCGAAGCTCCGGCGGCGAGCACGATGATCCCGATGGAAGAGTTACTCACAATTTCATTATCAAACCCCATGCGCCCGTCGGCGCGCCTCCAACCTTGCCTGCCCTCAAGTAATGAGGTCCGCCGCGTAAGCACGTGCTTCTTGGTGCATCGCGGGTAGGTCGTGTACGAGTTGCGATTCGCCGTGGATCGCCCCCGAGCGCTCGCGCAAAAAGCCTGCCGCGTGTCCCGCGATGACGGCGCGAATCTCTGCGAGTATGGACAGCGCGATCTCCGCGGGCGTCTCCGCGCCGATGTCTAATCAAACCGGGGCGTAAACGCGGGCGAGTTGCTCGCCCGTCGGCGCGAAGCCTTCATCGAGGTCGCGCAACTCCGTCAATAGCTTTTCGGTGCGCCGTTTCGGCCCGAGGCATCCGACGTAGCGCGCGGGTGATTCGAGCAGCGTTTTTATGATCGCGCGGTCGTGTTCGTAGTTGTGCGTCATCACGAGTGTCACCGTGCGCGCGTCAAGCCGGACCCGTTCGGCGACGTGCTCGGGGCGGCACACAACCAACTCGTGGGCTTCGGGGAAGCGCGCGGTCGTGGCGTAAGCGGCGCGGTGGTCAACTACGGTTACGAACCAGCCGAGTTCGCGCGCGAGGCGCGCGACGGGCACGGCGTCCGCACCCGCCCCGAACACGACGAGCGGCACGGGCGGCTCAATCGTTTCGATGAACACGCCCGCGTGCCCGGCGTGCAGGTCGTATCCGCGCACGCTTGAGCGACCTTCGCGCATCGCCGCCCGCACATCTTCACGCACGCTTTGTAACAACTCGCCGTCCGTGATGTCGCTTGCTTCCTCACGTCCCGCGTTCAAAAGCAGCCGCGTTCCGACGTGCGCGCCCGTCGCCCCGCGCGTCTCGATCACTGTCGCCATCACGCCGCGTTCACGACGCTCCAGACAGCGCGCGAGAAACGCGACGGGGTGCGTCTCGACCGTCGAAGGCGGCGACTCGGGATGGACACGAGGGGCGAGCGGCTCAAGCAGCACTTCGACACTTCCGTCACAGCCGAGACCCAAGCCCCACACGATGTCATCGTCCGATGTGGTGTCATACTTGACGACTACGCTCGCGCCCCCACGTAGCACTTCCCGCGCGCTCTCGCACACGTCGCGTTCGAGACACCCGCCGCTGATCGCGCCGGTCATCGAGCACTCTCCGTTGGCATCCAGCCTGACGAGCATCCGCGCGCCGGGGCGACGATAAACGCTGCCGCTCGTGCGGACCACGGTGGCGAGGACTAGCCGCTGACCGCCCCCACGGTTCTCCGCAAACGCTTCACAGATGGCTTTCAGTTCGTTCACCTTCCGTCTCCTTCACGAGCTGTCTGCTTTCAAGCCCTACACCCCCCTGCCGCTTCATCGGTCTTCCAACTATTACGCCAAAGCTCCCAGTATAAGGCCCGGCACTACAACAGCTTCTCGACCGTGATGGGCAGAGAGCGCACGCGCACGCCCGTCGCGTGATAGACGGCTGTTGACTGACCGACGGATATTTCACTTCTGAGATTTCCTACTGGTTCATTTATTTGCGGCGCGTGTAAATCGAGCGGTCGACTAATCGCTCTTTCTCGCCGGGCGGCGTGAAATACAATTCAAACACATGGCGGTCGGGCGATTCGATTTTTATCACCGTGCGCTGCCCGATAGTTTTGCCGACGGATTCTTTTCCTAAAATTCCCGGGTCGGTAAATTCGCCGCCAATCGAAATCTCGCCGTCCGGTTTCGCGCTGTCTCGCGCGCCTTTGTAGGTCATCATCATCGGATTGAAATTGTCCACCGTGTTCCATTCGTAACGATTATCAATCGGCGAATAACCCAGCACGCCGAGCCGGTAATACGCGCCGCCGAAAGTGCCTTCCGTCACGTCTTTGATATACAGATTTCCGGTCTGCTTAATCCACTCGCGGCGGCAAATCAGGTCTTTGGAGACGAACGGTTTTGCCGCCGTTCCGCCCAACACGAAATAGTTACTTTTTTCGACGTTCCATTCGCCGGCGAGCGCATCGAGCCGTTTGTGCATCGCCGTTCGTTTGTCTTCAACCTCTATCGCCGTCGAATTGTCCGTGTTCGTTTGAGCCGTTTGATTTTGGTTACTCCGTGTCGAAATCACGGGCGCGACACTGCTGTTTGTGCAAGCAGCAAAACCGATTGCAAAAATAACGATAATAATAAATTTGCTTGATAGGACTGAAATCTTTTTCATCTGTTAATACCTCAAAAATTCTTTGTGCATGGTAGGCCGATTCAGACCCCCCCGATTGAGAAGACCCAAGCCAGAATTTCGAGTAGAAAGAGGATTAGGGAGAGTTGCAGTGCCATTCGGATCCGCTGGATGACTCGCCAGTTATTGATCATGTCCGCCTTGATGCGTAGCGCGAGTTCCCGGTGGATCGCGGACATGGTTGTGTCTGCACCGCCATCGACATACTGGCTGAGCAATTCTTCCGGGTCAAAGCGGAACGTATAGTTATAGTAGGGATAGAGCATGATGGCGATGAGGAGTCCGATGCCGAGCAGCAATGTCATGGCGATCCAGTCCCAAAGTCCGAGTCCGTCCGACAGCGCCCTGCTGCCAAGCAGCGAAGTTGCGAAAGCCGCCGCAAAAATTAAGTTTCCCGCCCTGGTGTTCAGAGATTCTACGACGTTCTGTTGATGTAAGAGTCCTCGAACCGCCTCCTGATAGATGAACGCCAAGCGGGGATCATCGTCACCGCGAACACCGGTATCAGCGCCGCCGCCCTGTTTGTCGTTCATCGCTTCTCCGGCTGAGCCGGGGTAGAATCTAATTTGCCGAGCGTATGAAGAAGTATTACACATTCGCCGCTGGCATCTATGCACGCATCTGCATGCACTTGCTTAGCCGGCTGAAACCAATAACTTCCCGGACCAAGCGGCGGAGCGGTTTCTTCCGAACCACCCTCTGCCCAGTGCTTCACCGTGCCGCGAATTACTACCGCCTGATACGGTGACGAGTGCCAGTGAAGGGTACTCGG
>JACCRA010000098.1 GCA_013813825.1 Pyrinomonadaceae bacterium
TGTATGTCTGAATTAGACTTACAGGAGTTGCTATAATGCCTGCGTTCGTCTGAGTATTACCCTGTTTTGATGAGTTGGCACACAGTTGGCACACAAGATTCCGAGGATGAACAATGCGATTTGGATCTGGCGAGGTTGAACCCGTAAACAAAAAATTTTCAATCAATACGGCGCGGACTTACTTTCTACAAGAGATTATGGACAATGCTTCTGACGTTATAAGAGATTTAGAGAAGTCGCCGCTCAAGACATATACCGACGCTAGGGTAAGCCCTGCCCAATTGTGGCCTATTACTGACGACAAAGTAACATTGTATAGCTTTCGTGGCATTGACCTACAAGGATTACGTCTAGCTTTACGCGCGTGGGCGCGGCGGTGGAATCTGGAAGCTGATTGGTGCTTAGATAACATTTGTTGGACGCTTGCTGCATGGCAGCAACTACCACAACAACGTGAAAGTTGGAATTGGAGTTTAATTGGATGTGGTTGGATGCGACTCAACGATGATGCTTTTTCACACTTAAATCCACCCTTTGGATTAGCGCCTTTTGAGGCCGACATTGAATTTCTTGAGCACTATTTTGGGCGTTCAGAGCGCCGGATAAAAGATCATATCGAACAAGACCCTTTTTTTGAGTGTACTCAACTCCAAACTCAAAAGCACCATTGTTGCTTCTCTTCAAGACAAAGTTAAATTTTATTGTGATGAGGTATTGAAGGTTTACGACGCGCAACTTGACGCTAACGGCAACCCAACTTGGAAGAGAGCGGAATCTAAATCAGACCTCGCTCGTAATATAAACTGGACGGTCAAGTTTCAAGTGCTTGGAATAACTTATAGCAAAATAGCGAAAGCAGCCGGCCTTGATGTTTCTACCGTAAAGCGTGAAGTTGATAGCACTCTTACTTTAATTGGCTTGCCGAGACGCGCCGACGCCAAACCGGGCCGGCCAGCAGGAAGCAAAGATTCTCCAGTATCTTGGCGGCAATCAACAAAACAAATTCTCAAGTAACACAATCCCTCATCACCTTTCCATTGGTCTAATTCTCCTTACCACCACTTCAATTTAATCTTGCATTCGCCTGTTGATTTTTCTTCAGGCAACGCAAATTTGTTGAGGCTGCCTGTGTGCTTTACTGCCCGCAGGAGCCAACGCGCGGGCGCAACAATGCTTTGCGCGCTTGGATACGCTCGACGGGGGCGCGGTCGGGGCGGCGACGGATGACAGAGGCGTGTCGTTCCTACGCTTTGATAATCAGGCGCAAGAGTTCTTCGACGGCTGGCGCGCCGACTTGGAAACGTCGCTGTTGGGCGGCGCATTCGAGCATCCGGCGATGCAGGCACACATGTCGAAATACCGCAGCTTGATGCCGAGCCTCGCCTTGCTCTTTCACTTGATGGACAGGGCCAACGGCACAGTGACGCAGGACGGCGTTTCACAGGATGCGGCGCAACGGGCGGCAGCGTGGTGTACGTTCCTTGAGACGCACGCCCGCCGCATCTACGGGCTGGCTCTGTCTTCCGAGTTCGCCGCAGCCCGCAGCATCCTTGAGCATATACGGCGCAACGACATGCCGCCGGAGTTTACGGCGCGTGACGTCTACCGCAAGCAGTGGGCAGGGTTGCGGAAACCATCCGACGTGGCCGAGCCGCTCCGCATCCTTGAGGACTACGGCTGGCTGCACTCCTACACCATTGGCGGCAAAGAAGAGGGCGGGCGGCGCAGTATCTGCTACATCCCACACCCGTCTCTTGTAGTGATGAATGAAAGCGCGGCGCAGGCGGCGTGAGGATGACTAGCATAGTAAGCAGACCTTAAAAGAAACGGGCCAGACAGATCGCGATTCCATCCAGCCCGTCCTGCATTTCTCACACGCCGTTGCTATTTAAGTTGGTCAACGGCTATTCGGATACCATGCGGCGCGGACTCTATCACGGAAGTTTAGAAAAGGGAATGTTCGCGAGCCGGAACTTATTTGTTCGACATTGAAAGGAACCCACTACCAAAGTTTGAGCAGGCGATGAGGGACTATCTTGCAACTTACTTAAAGCAAACCCCGGCTCAGCCACCGCCCGCGCCGTCCGGTGTGATTCTGGGAAATGTACACCCCGACCAACTGACAAAACTGACAGAACCTGTGTCAACTTGTCGGGAACGAGGTTCTGTCAGTTTTGTCAGTTCCTTACCCCATACATATCCAGAAAATCAGAGTGCGAAAAAAGGTGTGAAGGCCGAGCGCAGACCCGCCCGCATTTCGGTAAAAGCCTCACCCTATCAACTGACACAACTGACACAACCCGCCAGCCGAACTGTCCGGCGTATAGCGAAGCACCCGCAGCGAAAAGTCTGGCGGCGCGCTCCGCTTTGGCAAGCGTGTCTTGACGCGACCCGGCAGCCTTCAGGCGCGAATGATCTGGAAAGCGCCGCTCTGCTTTACGTGGCGTTGGCCTTGCGCGAGGGGCATTCGCTTGATGAGACACGCGAGATGCTGCACAGAGTCACGCCGCGCGCTTCAACGCATCGGGAATACTGCGCTGATATTGTCAGCAGAGTGTCCGTCAATCCGGCCTCACAAGTCACGGCGGAGCTGGCCGAAAGGTATGCGGCGGTACACCCGTTTGCGTGGGAGTTGGGCTTGAAATGAAAAATACCAGAGGCGCTCGGTCGGCTAGCGCGAGAGTGATCCGACCAGCGCCTCAAGCGATTTCAACTCTCGGAGGTCTTCCCTGAGCTCCAGAATCATGTACAGCAGGGGGCAGATGATGACAAGTGCGGTCAACACCTCGACGCCGCTTGTGGCGAGGGTGGTGAGGAGTAGCGTCAGTGTGAGGGCGGCGAGATAGAGTCTGATGACGAACATGGGGATCACATTAAGTGTTTGCTTTGTTTGAATTTCTTCTCGACCATCCCGACCGCGAGAGCAGTTAAGAGGGAAAAAAGAAGGACGGCTGTACATGCGATGAGACTGATCACAGGGCAACTCCTGACGGTCATCGATACGAGGTAGGGAAATAAGTAATCGGCTGCCTGTTCCAATTCAAGTGAGTGACAAACTCAGCAGTGCCGACCTTGCACGGCGCACCCCTCCCCGTAGAGGCTAGGACTGAGATGAACGATAAAGGAAAGATGACAGCCGAACGAACAACAATTCTCGGACTGCCGGACGCCGCTGAAAGGACATTGACACCGCTAGGCAGTTGTACTTGATTAGTGCTGGCGGCCAGCTTCAGCCGCCGTCGTGTTCGCCCGGCGCTTATGGAAGGGGGCCGCCGCCTCCCACAACTCCGCGATGTGCCGCAGCGTCAGTTTTTCCTTGAGGCTGGCGCAGTCACCAGTGATGATGCACGGGACTTGTACACTGCACTTTATTTCATGTGGCAGCCGCGGATCGTCAGTGCGACAGATGAGCAACGCCGCGTCTTTCTCTAGCGCCGCGTATTCGTAGAATTTCAGATTGAGAGTTTTCATTGCTGCTCCTGCGTGGGGTGATGTGTTGAGGGTGGGGCAAGAGAGCATAATGGTGGCGGCTGCGTGGTCGCATCAGCCGGCCCCAGTGCGGTGGGAACCGGCGGCGCGTGTCTCGCAGCCACGCCGCAACTCTATTCAACGCTTGTGCCACAGTGGGACCAATGACGATCTTGCGGAAAGCCGTGGAAAAAGTGTGTTCTGGTGCGGCGGAAGTATTACGCAAGTGGACAAAGCGGCTCGTGTCAGTCGCGTTGACGTGTCAAATTGAGAAGGCAGTCAGCTTGGTCTAAACGGGCGGGCGAAGGCGAGACAGTGAAGGGCAGGCGGCGCGGCGCGTCGGCACAAAACGAGCGCGCCTGAACACGCCGAACATCAGCCGCATAGATTTGCTCGACGTGCTGAAGTAGGCGGCTGCCGCAATGGAGAGGCTAGAAAGTGATCGCGAAACCTACCCGCAGAGAAAAAGATGTT
>JACCRA010000105.1 GCA_013813825.1 Pyrinomonadaceae bacterium
CCTTTTGGTCGTGCGCTCACACCTGCTCTTTTGAAACGATGATGCTTTTGGCGGCTTGGCGTGAGAGACGCATCGATAATGGGCGGCCCTCAATCTCAATGGTCAAGTCGCCGCCGAACGGTTCTCGCTTCAATAATTGGAGCGACGCTCCCGGCAACAGGCCGTTCTCACATAGATAAGACAGGAGATCGTTGTCGGCGCGATCCAAACGCTCGACGCGCAAGCGGGCGGGCGACGCGATTTCCGCGAGCGGTTCGCCGACTAAACCGGCGAGCGCGCCTTCGTCGGTCGGGATCGGACTGCCGTGCGGGCAGTGGCGCGGATAGCCGAGCAGCGCGTCGATGCGGCTAGTGAATTCATCCGAGATGTGATGTTCGAGGCGTTCGGCTTCGTCATGCACCGAGTTGAGATCGTAGCCGAGCGTCTCGACCAAGAAGCGTTCGAGCAGGCGGTGGCGACGCACGGTCTTGAGCGCGATCCGACGCCCCTTCTCCGTCAGCCGCACGCCGTAATATGGCGTGTGCGACACCAATCCATGCTCCTCCATCTGTTTCAGCATTTTCGAGACGGCGGGCGCGCTGACCTTCAGCTCCGAGGCCAGATCGCCCGTGCTGGCCTCGCCCACGGTTCTGGACTCCGATAGCGTCCAGATGGCTTTGAGGTAATCCTCCTGCGGCGGAGTGACCTGCTTTCGGTTTTGCCGGACTGCGATCATAAGCTCTCTTCGTTTGTATCGGTGGAGTCAGAGACGTTCGCGGGCAAAGCGGCGTCAAACTCTAAAACAGCAGACGCGCGACGGTCGCGGTGAGCAGGCAGACGACGACGCCGATCCCGATTGGCAACAGCGAGGCAACGGTGGTCCACTTGACGCTACGCGTCTCCTGCCAGATCGTCATGATCGTCGTGCTGCACGGGTTGTGCAGCAGGCTGAAGAGCATCAAATTCATGCCGGTCAGAAACGTCCAGCCGCCCATCTGTGTGAGCACTTGATAAATTTGCGCGTCGTCTTCCAGTTCGATCATCACGCCGGTTTGCGCCAAGCTCGACTTCGCGGCGTTGAGCGTCAGCATCAGGATCGTCGGCACCACGATCTCGTTCGCCGGGATGGCGACGACGTAAGCGAGCAAAATCACGCCGTTTAGTCCGAGCGCCAGCCCAACCGGGTCGAGCCACTGAATCAAGTGATTAGCGACGCTGTCGCCGCCGACATAGACGTTACTGATTAGCCATACCACCGCGCCCGCCGGGGCGGCCATAATCACCGCGCGTTTCAAAACGATCAGCGTGCGGTCGATGATCGAGGTATAGATCGTCTGCCAAATTCTGGGCGGACGGTAAGGCGGCAACTCCAAGCTGAAGCTCGACGCCTCGCCTTTGAGCCACGTGCGCGAAAGGAAGGCCGAGACGAGCAACGTGAAGATGATGCCGAGAATCGCGACGGCGACGACGCTCGAAGCGGCGATGAAGCTCGCCAGCATTGGCGGCGCGGTCGCGCCGATGAAGATCGTGCCGATCAAGATCAAGGTCGGCCAGCGGCCGTTACAAATTGAGAAGTTGTTGGTGATGATCGCTATCAGTCGCTCGCGCGGGCTATCGATGATTCGCGTCGAGACGACGCCCGCCGCGTTGCAGCCGTAGCCCATCATCATCGTCAGCGATTGCTTGCCGTGCGCGCCCGAACGCTTGAACAGACGGTCGAGGTTGAACGCCACGCGCGGCAAGTAGCCCAAATCTTCCAGCAACGTGAAGAGCGGGAAGAAGATCGCCATCGGCGGCAGCATGACGCTGATGACCCACGCGGTCGCGAGATAGACGCCGTCAATCAGGAAACCTGAGAGCCACCACGGCGCGCCGACGGCCTGCGCCGCGTTGTGCAGAGCGTCGTAAACTGTGCCTTGCAGCAACTGCGCGAGCATCGCCGACGGAACGTTCGCTCCCGCGATGGTCAGCCAGAAGACGACCATCAGCATTAGCACCATCAGCGGGAAGCCCCATAGCCGGCTGGTCAGCACGCGGTCGAAGAATTGATCGAGGTGGATGCCGCCGGGCGTCGTTTCGTCGCGCGAAACGGCGCGGTCGGCGATCTCCCCGGCGTCCGTGTAAATTGCCTCGGTGATGCGGCCGTGCAGATCGTCGCCCGTTTCGCGCCGCAGCCGGGCCGCCGTCTCCAAAAGTTGTTCGACGTTTGCCGCCATTTTCACCTCGCCTCCAATTGCATCAATTCCGGGAAAGCGTCTGGCCGTTGCAGATCGCCAAGCGTCCCTTCGCGCACGGCGCGGATGATGCTCTCGTCGTTTTCCAGCAGCCGCAACGCGACCCAGCGCGCATTCGGCAGACCGGGGAACATTCCTTCCAATTGCCCGGCGAGTTGCGCGACGGCAGCTTCCAGCGCGGCGTCGCGATAATTGAGCCGGTGCGGACGAGTCGGGTAGCGGCCTTGGGCCATCTCGTCAACCACCCGCAGCAGTTCGGGCAGACCTTCGCCGTGGCGCACCGCTGTGGGCACGACCGGCACGCCCAGATCGCGCGCCAGTGCGCGCTCGTCAATTTTCAAATTATTGCGCCGCGCCTCGTCGATCAAATTGAGGCAGACCACCACGCGGTCTGTAATTTCGAGCGTTTGCAAAACGAGGTGCAGACCGCGCTCTAAACGGTTGGCGTCCACTACCACAACGGTCACGTCCGGCCGTCCGAAGAGCACGAAGTCGCGCGCCACCTCTTCATGCACGCTCATCGAGAGCAGCGAATACGTCCCCGGCAAATCCACCAGCTTGAACTTGCGGTCGTTATATCGCAACGCGCCCTCGGCGCGCGTCACAGTCTTGCCGTTCCAGTTGCCGACGTGTTGCCGCAAACCCGTCCAAGCGTTAAAGAGAGTGCTCTTCCCCGTGTTGGGATTGCCGGCCAGCGCCACGACGTAATCCCAATCGTCCATCTTGATGCCTAATCGCGTGAGGTGCGCCGTGTTGCATGATGTAGAAGGACACGCACCGCACTCTTTCGCCGCCGTGGCTGTCTCGACATATACACTCATCCCCTGCTCTCCATTTCATCCGCAGTGAAATTTTCCTGCACCTCGATCAATTCGGCCTGTTCGCGCCTGAGCGCGACGACGGCACTGCGAATACGATAAGCGACCGGATCGCCCAGTGGGCTGCTCATCACGGTTTCCACCACCGTCCCCGGCAGAATGCCGAGATCGAGCATCCGCCGACGCTCCGCGCTCTCGCTGTAGACTTTTTTGACCGTGGCCTTACGGCCCACACCAAGTTGATTCAAAGTCATGTTTACCCTTTTAGGAAACGGCATAAAACCAATAATGTTGTCTACTTCATATAGCGACAATTCCTGTTGAACCTTATAACATAAAAAGATGCACGATGGTTAAAAATTTATAGAGAGAACTGCTAATGACAGAAGCCCGGGCGATTAATATTTCAGCAGCCGTTTTCCAGAGCAAGCATTAGTGCCGGAAAAGGCGCTCTTTTGCTTGCCGAAGATGTACGTCTCTATCCGGCATGTTCATGTTACAGGTTAATGATTTGTCAAACGAAAGCGCGACGTTTGCGCCACTGACGTCAATCACGGACGAAGAGCTTGGCAATGGCGAACACCTGCTCTTTTGTTAGCAACTCATCGAAAAATTCCGATACTGAGCCGCTGGCGACGCCGCCCAACCCGGCGAGGCTGGCCTCGCCCTGCGTTGTGTTGCCTTCGCCATTGTAAATCGGCTGCGTCGGAGCCGGCAGTATTCCACGCGAATCGCCAGTGCTCCACCCTTTCTCACCGCGAATACGTCGCACCTGCTCTAAGCGTGCCGCGCCTAGACCGAGGGAATTTGCAAGGCCACCGTCAGGATTTTCCCATTCGACTGCGAATTCCCCGCCTGACCTTCGTAGGCGCGGACGCCCGTATCCTCGAACGCCTGCGCGACGGCGAGAAACGTCTGATAGTTGCTGAACACGTCGGCAAACGCTTCGCCCGCTGTAAAGTCGAAGTTCGGCTTCGGCACGGCCTTGCTTCCTAAGACGGATTTGAGCAACGCGACATGCGCGCCTCGTGTTTGCTGATTTGCTCGAAGACGGCGCGCGTCTCGGACGGTATTAGTCCCGAACTCCCGACAGCGGTACGGTAAAACTCGTCTTCCAGATATTCCAGCGTCAGCGCGAAATTGATGACATCGTCGATCTTGCCCGGCATTTTCTGCTCCTGCCCGAAGGTGGCGCCGGCCACGGCCGCGCCTTGCGGCGGCTCAATCGGCAACCCCAGAAAAGCATCGGCGGCATTTAAGTCGTCAGCCCCGACGCCGCCGAAAGCGAAAGCCGCAAGAGCGGCCACGCGACCACTTGAGAAAAGGTGGCCGCTCCCTTGCGGCTGGCCTGAGCAGACAGCAGAGAGTGACAATCTCCCCCTCTCCCGGATTGGTCAAATTTGACATAGACTTCCACCTTATCGCTCAATGATCGGCCTATTCCGAACAAGACCGACGATG
>JACCRA010000116.1 GCA_013813825.1 Pyrinomonadaceae bacterium
ATTTTCGGGCGCGACGCCACCCGCAAGAGCGCCCGCGACCGGAGCGAAAATGTCACGACCGTGAAAAGTCAGACTCACCGACGGGCGAAAATATTCTTGATTAGTGAGATGAAAAACACGCGTCGCACTCTCGCGTTCAAGGATATAACTGAATAAACCGTTATCTGGCCCGACGAAGAAATAATCAGCGGTCACGACGAGCAGCGGCCGACGCGAAGAGCCAACGCCCGGATCGACGACCGCGACGTGAATCGTCCCCGGCGGAAACGAATCATATGCGGCCAACAACGTGAAAGCTCCGGCTTCCACGTCGTGCGCCGGAATCTCATGCGTGATGTCAACGATTGTCGTGCCCGGACAAATCGTCAGGAGCACGCCCTTTACCGCCCCCACGAAATAATCTGCCGCGCCGAAGTCTGTCAGGAGAGTGACGATCATTTATCGAACTTCAGTGTCAGTTGATGTGCGGATGATCAACTCTTCGCCGCGTTCGAGGCGGATGTCTCCGCCGCGCGAGGCGAGAACGCCGCCGGTGCCGACGCCCGCGCCGATGGCCGCGCCGATGGCCGCGCCCTTACCGCCGCCGGCAATCGCGCCGATGATCGCGCCGAGTCCCGCGCCCGCGCCCACCTTCGTCACGTCGTCTTTCGTCGTACTGCCGCCGCGCACGCCGCCCTCTTCGTCAACCTCGCCGACGCCGTCGCCCTTCCGCACCACCTCGATGACCTGCGCCTTGAAGCTGGCGAAGCGCCCGTCGGGGAGGCGAAGTTGCTCGAAAGAGAGTTGCAACTCGCTTGAGCCGCGCACTTTGCCTGAACGCTTGACGCGTGAGACGCGCCCGCTCGCGACCGCGCCGGCATACTCGGCCGGTTCAATCACACGCGCGTCGAAGCGGTCGCCTCGCTGCGTCGCGTCAGACGAGAGACTGGTCAGCAATTCGACGCGCATCGTCGTATCCTGCGGAATCGACACCATGCCGCGCAACCCGTCGTTATCAACCGTGCCGCCAGCAGACGAATCGCTAACGCCGCCGCGAGCAGACGAATCGCTGATGCCGCCGCCGCTATTACTCTGATCGTCATTATTGTCGCGCCGCGCCAGATTGGCGGGAACTGAGGAGTCGAAGCCGCGGCGGTCGTAGCCCGCGTCATAACCGCCCTCAAAACCCTGCCGGTAGCCGTCGCGGTATTCTTCGAGCGAGCCGTAAGCCTGAACATATGCGCGTTCGGAGCCGCGATAATCTTCATGCCGGCGCACGTCGCGCGCGGCTTGTTCGATAGCGTCGCGGTAGCCGGCTTGGTAGCCGTCTGAGTAGCCGGTGCGGTAGCCGCGATGCAGCGCGCTGAGTTGTTGAGCGGCGGTGGTAGTAATCGTCGTCGCGGAAGCAGCGACCGGAGAAAGATTGACGGAAGAAATGGCGGCGATGAGCAATGCGAGGGTGCAGCCAATAGCAGCGGCGGCCAAACGTGTAGGGGTCTTCATCCTATTCTCTCCTAGAGTGATTAGATCGACGGGCGTGCGACACGGCAACAGCAGTGTCTTCAAGGCTTTTTCAAAGCGCCATCAACTTCGCGACTCATGCTAACACCCGGCCGCGAAGCCCCTCAACCAGAAGGCTGCTTGACGCCTCCCACCCCGCGACTTAGACTCGAACTTGTCGCATCACAAAGGCCACAACCAAGCGCGGGAAAGGGTGTTCCACCAGAGCGAAGCATTGAACTCCGCCCGTTGTGATGCGACGGAGACAGTTTTCAGTTGTCGGTTTTCAGCGACTGGCTTTTGCTTTTACTGAAAACTGAAAACTGAAAACTGAAAACTGCCATGCGAAGAGTCTATTTAGATAACAGTGCGACCACGCCGGTTGATCGTCGCGTGATCGATGCGATGCTGCCGTATCTGACGGAGAAATTCGGCAACGCTTCAAGCGTCCACTTTTTCGGGCAGGAAGCGCGCGCGGCGGTGGATCGCGCGCGGCGCGAAGTGGCGGCTTTAATCAACGCACGCCCCAACGAGATCGTGTTGCTCTCAGGCGGGACGGAAGCTAACAACCTTGCCCTTCGCGGCGTCGCGGAGAGTAACGCGCAGCATGGACGGCACATTATCACATCGGCAATTGAGCATTCGGCGGTGCGCGGTGTCTGCGACGCGCTCGAAGGACGCGGCTGGGAGGTAACGCGCCTGCCGGTTTACGAAGACGGCGTTGTCAGGATCGAGGACGTGCGCGCCGCGCTACGTCCGGACACGGTGCTCGTCACCGTGATGCTCGCCAATAACGAGATCGGCACGATTCAGCCCATCATGGAAATCGGCCAACTAATTCAAGAGGAGCGCGCGCGGGGTCGCAAACATTTGTGGCTGCACACGGATGCGGTGCAGGCCGCCGGGCGGATGATGGTCGATGTCGAAAATTTGAACTGCGATCTGCTCTCTCTGTCGGCGCACAAGCTGAACGCGCCGAAAGGTATTGGCGCGCTCTTCGTCAGGCGTAGCGTGCGCCTGACGCCACAGAATGTCGGCGGGCATCAGGAGCGAGAACGCCGCGCGGGCACCGAGGCCGTCGGCTCAATCGTCGCTTTTGGCGAAGCGGCCAGACTGGCCCGCGAAGAACTGGACGGGCGCATCGCGCACCTGCGCGCCCTGCGCGACCGCTTCGAGGCCGGCGTCACGGCGCGCATCTCCGACATCGTCTTCAACGGACACCGTGAGCGACGGCTGCCACACCTCTCTAACATCTCCTTCCGCTTCATCGAAGGCGAAGGCTTGCTGATCAACCTCGACATGCAAGGCATCGCCGTCTCGACCGGCTCAGCCTGCTCTTCGGGATCGCTGGAACCCTCGCCCGTCATCCGCGCACTGGGCCGCAGCGACGAACTCGCGCGCGGCTCGATCCGCTTCAGCCTCGGCAAAGACACGACGGATGAAGACATCACTTACGTCCTCGAAGTTCTTCCCCGCGCCGTCGAAAACTTGCGCTGCCTCTCGCCGCTCTACCAGCAATCCGTTGCGAATTGCGAGTTTCAAGTTTCGAGTTAAATCAGAACATGCAACATTGGAACATGAGGAATAGACAGGATTAACAAGATTGACAAGATAAACCGGTAGAGTAGCGGGGCGCGTTGCTGCTGTCATCTTGTGAATCCTGTTAATCCTGTCTATTTCTTGTCCGGCTTGA
>JACCRA010000130.1 GCA_013813825.1 Pyrinomonadaceae bacterium
TCCCGCGCGGCGGCCGGGCGGTCCAGTCCTTCCCACCTGCTCTCTCCGGGCGAGGCTTTCGCGTGCCCGAAGTCTGCTGCGTCGGGGCGAGAGATTTCGCCTTCCGCCTCGCCCCGCGCCGGCAACGACTGGCGGAATGCGTCCGGTGACAACGGAACCGGTCCCCCATCTTCTACACGAGCGGGGTCGGGGGAATTTCCCGCCGGGCGCACGACGTAGCCGCCGGTTGAGAGCGCGGTGCGCACCGCTTCGCGCACTGCGTCCGAGACCGCCGCCGCGCGCCGGAAACGCACCTCGGTCTTCGCCGGATGGACGTTGACATCCACCTCTTCAAGCGGCACTTCGAGGAAAATAAGCGCTGACGGATAGACGCCCGGCGGCAGCACTGTCCGGAAACCTTCGCCGAGCGCGCGGCTGATCAGGCGATCACGCACGAAACGACCATTGACGAACAGGTATTGCGCGTCGCGCGAAGTGCGGCGCTCGCGCGGAGCCGAGACATAGCCGCGCACAACGGCGGCGAACTGCCCGCGATGAGTTTCGCCGCCCGCCCCGCCTACTTCCAATAAGTTGTCGAGAAAATCCGCGCCGAAAATCTGGTAAGCGCGCTCACGCAAGTCCGCGGCCGGGGCGGCGCGCAGCGCCTCGCGCCCGTTGTTCGTCAACACGAATTCGATCTCAGGATGCGCCAGCGCGTAATGCGTGACGAGATTCATCAGGTGATAGCTCTCCGTCGCCTCCGAGCGCAGAAACTTGCGCCGCGCCGGGACGTTGAAGAACAGGTCGCGCACCGCCAGCGTCGTCCCGCGCGAGCGCGCCGCCGGCACCACGTCGCGCATTCGTCCGCCTTCAACGAGCACGCGCGTCGCTTCCGCCTCGCCTTCGACATGCGTGATCAACTCGACACGCGCCACCGACGCGATGGAGGCCAACGCCTCGCCGCGAAAACCGAGCGTCGCGATGCGCGAGAGATCGTCAGTTGTGCTGATCTTGGACGTGGCGTGGCGCTCGAAGGCCAGCACCGCATCGTCGCGCGTCATCCCCTCGCCATCATCCGCCACCCGCAACAACCGCCGCCCGCCCGCCTCGACATCGATCTCGATCCGCCGCGCGCTCGCATCAATCGCATTCTCGACCAACTCCTTCGCCACTGAAGCCGGCCGCTCCACCACCTCGCCGGCGGCGATTTGGTTCGCGATGTGATCCGAGAGAACCCTGATTTTGGACATAAAAGGCCGTCAGCTTTCAGTTTTCAGCTTTCAGCATCTGGCCTGAATTTCTTTTTAACTGAATGCTGAATGCTGATTGCTGATCGCTCATAAATAAACAACTTGGTGATCGACCGAACCGAGATCGATGGCGTCGAATATCCAGTCGAGGCAGTAATGGCCGTGACGGGCGATGAAGGAGGTGATGTTGAGGTGACGTTCTTGCAGCGACTTTTCGGGGTAGAGGAGAGCGTCGGCGCGTTCGAGTTGACGGTGGGCGGCGCGGTCGCGCGCCATCTGCGCGCGGTGGAAGCGTGTGCGGAGGCCGCCGAGTTGATGCGCGATGCGGTAACTGCCGTTGTGGAGCGCATCGGCGAGTGTCGGCTCGAAGCGGCGCAAGTCGGTGCCCAACTCTTCGAGCGCGCCGTTGATCGTCGCCTCGGCGCGGTCGAAGGCACGCGCCTGCTCCGCGCCGAGATGCTCTTCGACGACACGCGCGATGACCGCGTCGAGGCCGCTTAAAAAGTCTGTTAAGTGCAAATCATAGCGTTCGAGCGTGCGGCCGGCGCGGCGCTCGACGATGGTCAGGCTGGCGCGGTGGAGGATCGGCGTCGCGGGACGCGCGAGCAGGCGATAGACCTCAGCCGTCTGCGCGAAGTAAGCGATCTCGGCCGCGCCCCCGTAGTAGGCGACGGTCGGCAGCAAGTAGTCCTGCACGACGGCGCGTAAGGTGACGTTCGGGCTGAAGCGTTCCGGCTCGCGCGCCGCCCACCCGGCCAAATCTTCGGCGGTGTACTCGGCCGCGTTGCCTTTGACCTGATAGCGGCCGGCGGCGTTGCGGGCAACGGCGGCGCGGCGGCCATCGGCGTCATGCAGGAACAGCGGGAATGAATCGGGCGAGGTATGCACCTGCGCGTGATACTGTTCCCGTTCGAGTTCGCGGCTGCGGGCATCGAGGGCGCTGGCGAGTTCCGGCGCGCGGCGCGCGGCCTCGGCGTAGAGCGGCGCGGCCAGTTGCTTCAGGCGTGCGTCGAGCGGGTCCAACAAGATCAGTCCGTGACGTTTGGTGAGCGCCGTCAACATCCGGGCGAAGGCTTCGCCGTATCGGCGTCCCGGACGGTAAGCGTCGCGCAGCAACGCTTCCAAGCCCGGCATGAACTCACTGCCCGGCAACACGTCGAGCAGGCGACGGATCGTCTCGTCAATCGACCCGTCGATGAGAACGCCGCCGACCGGCGCGCCCTCAACGTGCATTCCGGCTGGGACGCCTACGCTGGCAAGGCGGCCGTCGCAGGCCGTCACTTCCGCCGCGCTCACTTCCGGCCAGTCGTGATCCTCGGTCGCCATCCAGAAGATGGGCACGGCCTCGGTCCCGCGGTGTGTCAGGCAGCCGGCCAGCTTTACCGCTGAGAGCGCCTTGTAGATCGTGTAGAGCGGCCCCGTGAATAAGCCGACCTGTTGGCCCGACACGACGGCGACCGCGCGCGGCGAGCGCAGCCGCGTGACGTTCGCCATCGTTTCCGCGCCCGCGCCCCACGCGCGGTTCATCGCTTTGAG
>JACCRA010000133.1 GCA_013813825.1 Pyrinomonadaceae bacterium
TTCGAGAGCCTCCTGCACGCCTCGAACCTCGTCGCCGAAACCGGCGCGAATAAGATGGAGATGACACGGTGAGCAGTAAGCAGTAAGCAGCTAATGCTTTCACTGCTTACTGCTTACTGCTTACTGCTTACTGATGAAAGTCGTTCGCATCATCGCGCGCTTGAACGTCGGCGGGCCGGCGCGGCATGTGGCGTGGGTGACGGCGGGGCTGCGCGGGCGCGGGTTCGACTCGGTGCTGGTGGCGGGCGTCGTGCCGCCAGGCGAGGACGACATGGGTTACTTCGCGGCGCAACATGGCGTCGAGCCGCTGGTGATCCCGGAGATGAGCCGGGAGATTTCGCCGCGCGACGCGATCACGATCTGGAAACTGTATCGTCTGTTCAAACAGTTGCGCCCCGACTTGGTCCATACGCACACGGCGAAGGCGGGAACGGTCGGGCGGGTGGCGGGCTGGTGTTACCGCTGGATAACGCCGGGTGTTTTCGTCAATCGCCCGCGCCGTTGCCGGTTCGTGCATACTTATCACGGTCACATCTTCCATAGCTATTATGGCAAATGGCGGACGCGCCTGTTTCTCTTAATCGAACGGGTGCTGGCGCGTCTGGCGACCGACCGGATCGTGGTCATCAGCCCACAGCAGTTTCATGAAATTCACGAACAGTTCGGCGTCGGGCGCGCCGGGCAGTTCGCTGTCGTGCCGCTTGGCATCGACCTCGGCGTTTTTAACCATTGGGCCGCCCGGCGACCTCCGGCGCGGAGAGAGTTGGGCGCGGGCGATGGCGATCTGCTCGTCGGAATCGTCGGACGCCTGACCGAGATTAAGAATCACGAACTGTTTTTGCAGGCCGCCGCGCAGTACCGGCGGGGGGGGGCGGCAGGCGCGAGGCGCGTGCGCTTTCTGGTCATCGGCGATGGCCATCTGCGCGAAAAGCTGGAAGCGCAGGCGCGGCAACTCAATCTCGGCGAAGACGTGACGTTCACCGGCACCCGCGATGATCCGGAGAACTTTTACCCCGCGCTCGACATCGTGGCGTTGACTTCGCGCAACGAGGGGACGCCTTTGACGCTGATCGAAGCGATGGCAAACGCACGCCCCGTGGTGGCGACGGCCGTGGGCGGCGTGGTTGACTTGCTCGGCGAATTACAGTCCTCCGCGCTTGGCCAACCGCGCGCGTGGCACATCTGCGAGCGCGGCGTGAGGGTGCAGCCCGGCGACGCTGAAGGGTTCGCGCAGGCGCTCGGCTACCTAATCGAGAATCAGGAGTTGCGCGAACAGATGGGAGCGCGCGGGCACGAATACGTCCAGCGCTATCACTCGAAAGAGAGGCTGGTTGATGATCTCGAACAGATTTACGAAGAATTGTGGCGGCCGGCAACGTCGAAGCGGCAACGCGGCGGACAAGTTGAGATCGAACGCTTGCCCGGCTCATGAGGAAGGGATTGCCGGGTTGCTCGCCGCCGAACTTGAGCGTCGCCGGCGCGATTGCATCAGATGGCGTTGAATAAGGAGACTGATTTTTGCGAATACTAATTACCGGCGGAGCCGGCTTCATCGGATCGCACCTCTCGGACGCCTATTTAGAGCGCGGCGACGAGGTCTTCGTGATCGACGATCTTTCGACGGGCAGCATCGGCAACATCGCGCACCTCAAAGAACACCCGCGCTTTCATTACACCATCGACACCGTGCTCAACCAGCCGTTGCTGGCCGAACTGGTGGACGCTTGCGACGTGATCGTTCACCTCGCGGCGGCGGTCGGCGTCAAGTTGATCGTTGAAAGCCCCGTCAGGACGATTGAGACCAACGTGCATTGCACGGAAGTCGTCCTCGCACTGGCGAACAAGAAGAAGAAGAAGGTGCTAGTCGCTTCGACTTCGGAAGTCTATGGCTTGAGCGAGCAAGTGCCGTTTCGCGAGGACGGCAACCTCGTGATGGGCGCGACCACGAAAGGGCGTTGGAGCTACGCCTGCTCGAAAGCCATCGACGAGTTCCTCGCCCTCGCCTACTGGCGCGAGAAGAAATTGCCGACCGTCGTCGTCCGCCTGTTCAACACCGTGGGGCCGCGCCAGACCGGCCAGTACGGCATGGTCATCCCGACCTTCGTGAAGCAGGCGCTGGCTGGCCGGCCGCTGACGGTTTACGGCACGGGCGAGCAGACGCGCTGCTTCGGCTACGTCGGCGACGTGGTTGGCGCGCTTATTAAGCTGCTGGACCACCCCGAAGCCATCGGCCACGTCTTCAACATCGGCTCGACCGAAGAAGTCTCCATCCTCGAACTTGCCCGGCGCGTCAAGGAATTAACCAAGTCAGACTCGGAGATCGTCTTGGTCCCTTATGACGAAGCCTACGAGGAAGGCTTTGAGGACATGCCGCGCCGCGTCCCCGACACCTCCAAAATCAACGCCCTCGTCGGCTTCCAGCCCGAAATCAAACTCGACGGGATTCTCGAACAGGTGATCGCGTATTATACCGGACGCTAAGGCCGTAAATCGTAAATAGAGGAAAGTAGATGGGTTCAAGTTTGAAGCGGAGATTTAAGATTTGAGAGTTCAAATTTGAGATCATTCGTCCTTGAAGCTCAGACCTCAAACTGCAAAACCGCTTCCGAGGGTTGGCGGCGCACGATTGACGATGCTTGATTTCTCTTCTTAGTTCAACTAGCTTTTTCGCGATTTTCAAGTAAAGAGTCGGTCAAGTTCGAGATGCCCACTGGATTTAATCAATCTTTGCCGCTCGTGGTGTCGTTCGCGTTGGCCCTGGCGCTAACGCCGGCGGTGCGCTGGGGTGCGCGCTGCCTCGCATTGGTGGCGCAGCCGAAGGCCGACCGTTGGCACCGGCGGCCGACGGCAATGTTCGGCGGGGTGGCGATCTTTTTGACCGTCGCCATCGCCTACCTGCTGTTTGTTGCGCGGATGCCGCACGCGCCCTACGGGTGGGTGGTGATGCTCGCCAGTACGTTTCTCTTTCTGGTCGGGCTGCTTGATGATCAATTGCACATCAAGCCATACCAAAAGTTGATCGGGCAGGTGATGGGCGCGATGTTCGTTGTGTATTACGGCTTAAGCTTGCCGTGGACGGCGATGCCGGCCCTGAACATGGCGATCACGATGTTTTGGCTGATCGGCATTACAAACGCGCTGAACCTGCTCGACAACATGGACGGGTTAGCCGCCGGCATCGCGGCCATCGCCGCCGGGTTTCTGGCCGTCAGCTTTCTGGTCAACGGCCGGCCGGCTGAAGCCTTGCTGCTCGGCGTCTTCACGGCGGCGCTCGTCGGATTTCTCGTTTATAACTCGAATCCGGCGACGATCTTCATGGGCGATTGCGGCTCGATGTTCGTCGGCTTCTTTCTCGCCTCGACGGCGCTCTTGAGCGCGGCAGGGGCGCGTTCGCGCAGCTTCCTCGTCGTGCTGGCGGTGCCGGTGCTGATCTTGCTGCTCCCGATCTTCGACACGACGTTCGTGACGATTCTCAGGAAGATGGCGGGGCGTTCGGCGTCGCAGGGCGGACGCGATCACATGTCGCACCGTCTGGTGGCGCTGGGGTTGTCGGAGCGGCGCGCGGTGTGGCTGCTCTACGGCTTCGCGATTTTGTCGGGGCTGCTGGCGCTGGCGCTCAACCGTTTGCAACTCGAGTATAGCCTCGCGGCGATCCTCGGCCTCACGGTACTGCTGGCGCTTGTCGGCGCGTATCTCGCGGGCGTCAAGGTCTATGACGAGGAGGAGGTGCGGCAGGCGCGCGAGCAGCCGCTTGTTTCCTTCATCGTTGATCTCTCGTACAAGCGGCGGGTCTTTGAGGTGCTGCTCGACATCGCGCTGATCGTGCTGTCGTACTACGCCGCGTACACGCTGTTGTTCGGTTCGGTGCAAGAGAACGGCGCGTGGGAGTTGATGCTGCGGACGCTGCCGGTGCTCATCTGCGTGAAGCTGTTCGCGCTCTTGGTGGCGGGCGTCTATCGCGGCTTGTGGCGCTACATCAGCATCGACAA
>JACCRA010000147.1 GCA_013813825.1 Pyrinomonadaceae bacterium
TCCATCAGACGCCGCATCCGCTCCTTGCCACCGGGGCAGAGGGTAGTGACGATGCGATAATCACCAAGCCCCGCTGCGAAAGCTTCATAAGGAATCTGTAGCTTGCCCGAATAAACGCCGAGGCTAGAGAGCGTGCCGCCCGGGCGCAGACTACGCAGCGCACTCTCGAAGGTCTCCTGCGTGCCAAGCGCCTCAATCGCCACATCCGCCCCTCCGCCGGTCAACTTCCTCACCTCCGCGACCACATCCGATTCACGATAATCAAGCGTCACGTCCGCGCCCATCTCGCGCGCCACCCCCAAACGATGCCGGTCACCATCAACCGCGATGATGAGAGATGCGCCCATCAACTTCGCTCCGGCGGTGGCACACAATCCGATTGGCCCCTGCGCAAAGACGACCACGGCGTCGCCGATCTTAATCTGTGCCGACTCCGCGCCGCTGAATCCGGTCGAGGCGATGTCAGCGAGGAGGACGACTTGTTCGTCAGTCAACTCGTCCGGAATCTTGGCAAGGTTGGCCTGCGCGTGTGGCACGAGTAAGTACTCAGCCTGCGCGCCGTTGATCGTGTTACCAAAGCGCCAGCCGCCTAGTGCCTCATATCCGTCGCCATGACCGCATTGCGAAAGCTGGCCGGACAAACACGCACGGCACTGACCGCAAGGCGTGATCGCGCCCACCAGCACGCGGTCACCGACCTCATAGCCGGTAACGCCGAGACCGAGTTCATCAATCACGCCCACCGGCTCGTGGCCGATGACGAGGCCGGGCTTAACAGGATATTCGCCCCGCACGATGTGCAGGTCTGTGCCGCAGATCGTTGTCAGGGTCACCCGAATAACGACCTCGCCAACTCCCGCGCGCGGCCTCGCTACTTCTTCAACGCTGATCTGATCTTTGCCGTGAAAGACTGTGGCTCTCATCTTTTCCATTACATGGCTATCATTCTGACAAACGCCTAAAAGTCTTGACTCAGGATTAATGGTTATTCTCATCACGCAGAGGGAGGCTCTCTACTCGACCTGATTTATCACGAACAACCTCGACCGAGCAGTGAGCGCGCGCGGCAACCGCTGCCGAGACGCTTCCCAAGAGGAAGCGCTCGAAGCGGTTGCTGAATCCGATTGAGCCGACAAAGATACAATCTGCTCTCCATTCTTCGGCTTCAGCTACAAGGACGCGCTTCGGGTCTCCTTCTTTGATAACGGATGAGACAGTCAATTCTGCTCGGTGCAACTTCTTCGCCGCCGCGTCGGCCAGCTTCTGTACCCACTCACGCTCCCCTTCGTTGCCTTCTTCAATCCATTTGTTCAGAGACGGAGCAACATCGCTGAGCGTGGTTGGCAGAAGCGGGTCATCTACGACCACAACGCGCGCTTCGCTTCCCGCAGGCCATGCTCTTGTCGCCGCCACTCGTAGCGCTAGTTCTGCCCCGGGCGAGCCATCTACACCGAGCATGATTCGCACCGGAGACTCATCCACCTCTACACGCCCTCGCGCGATACGAACGGAGCAACGCGCCTCAGTCAAAATCTTTTGCGACACGCTGCCCATGACTAGTCGTCCGAGCGCGGAGCGCCCTTGAGAACCGACGACGATCAGGTCGGGTTTCCAATTATCGGCCTTCTTGAGCACTCCCCAAGCGGGCGAGTCGGCGCATGCTTCGACACTTACTTGCCATCCAGGAAAATTCTTTTGCAGGCGTTCCTGAGCTCGCAGGGCCATAGAGCGCGCTTCCTCGACAACGCCCGCATTCCGGGCGTACACCTTCTCGAAATCGAATGGGGAAGGCTGCTGTTCCGCCTGTGCGGCTTCTCCGGTCTCATCGCTTGAGGGAGGCGGAGGGGGCAGAAAAACTTCCGCCACCGAGATCACCAAAGCTTCGGCGTCCTCCAGCGGCAATCCCGCCTTCTGCAAATCATCCAAGGCAGCTTCGGCGCAAGGCGATCCGTCATAAGCGATTAAAATTTTCATCGTCTTGTTCATAGATCAATCCGCCGCTGATCATTGCTGTTCTCAATTTGGAGGGACGGACCCTGAGGCTTGAGTGGACGCGCTACGAGCGTGGGGCAGGGCGATTGCCGGATGACGCGGTCGACGTTCGAACCAAAGAGTTTTCGCATCCCGAATCCTGCACCGTGAACGCCCATCAAGATCAGCTCGATCTCGTTTTCTCTGGCATAAGCGAGAATCTCTCGATATGGCTGACCCCGGCGAACTATGTGTTTGACGTTGCGCCACGGGTAGGCCTCGCCGTCGGGGACAGCGTTCTGAAGAGCGCGTGCCGCTTTGTGATGAGTCTCTTCGACGCTCGAAGGCATCCACGCCAGTTCCGGTTCGCTGAGCACAGGTAATGCCAAGACATGAAGCAGGTGCAATTCCGCCTGGCTTTCCCGCGCTAATGTGCGCGCGTAAGAGAGCGCAAGCTCTGAATAGTCCGAAAAATCGTGCGCGACAAGCACGCGCCGGGGTCGGATGGTTTCGGATGAAATTGCCGCCTCCCCCTGTTGATCCGGGTGTGTGATGAGCACTGGGCAAGGTGCGTGGCGATAAACATGTTCAGCGGTTGAGCCGAGCAGCGCGGCGCGAAGGGGACGGCGGCGCGAGCACATCACAATCAGGTCAACGCCACGTTCGGCGGCTTCCCGCGTGATCGCTGCTGCCGGATTGCTCCCTTCGATGAGAATATTCTCCCAATCTAGGGAACTTGAAGCATCGTTACCACTGCCGCGTGAGTGGGAGTCTGCTAGCAGCTTCTTGATGGTTGCCTCAAACTCTGAACGGGTAACGCTTCCTTCAGTCGCCAACTCCTCCTCACAATGCCAGACACACAATTTCGCGCCGTGAGCGCGGGCCAGCTTTGCGGCGTAGCGCAGAGGCCCATCCGAGTTGAGCGGTAAATCGACCGGGCAGAGTATTCGTTCAATCTTTATCATTTCGTTAGTTCAGCGCCGCCAACTCCGGGGGGTTAGCCTAACGACAACCGGGTACTCTCTGCTCTTGCAGTCATGAGCTTAACCTTCTTTAGCTCCATTCCTTTGATGCCAAAATAGGTAGCCATCTCGACAATCTGCCGAGGACTTACGAAGTCGCTCGGGTTGGAACAGAATCTCTCTACGCTAGGGTCAAATTCACGGCAACCCATCCTCTTGGGTATGTTAAGGCCCAGCCCACATTTCCCATCCGGCTCGTATCGCCTACAGAATTCACAAATTATCATGTGCTTCTTTCTAGAGCCTGGCTCTGGATTGGAAGGTAGTGGTTCAATTTGAATATTTCGCGGAAACTGAACCACTCAAATCCATTTGTTTTGAACGAGGTAGTCCCGACCTTTTTGTTCGAGTTCGTATCTCTCAGGTACGGTGCGGGTCGTACGATTGGAACTGATATATTGAAGGTCAACTAGATTTTGTAAATGATATTTAATCCGTTCTTGTTCTAACGGTAGGACTGACTCAAACTCCTGCACGTAAGGTTGAAAGCCCGGTTTAGCGATCAGTCTGAGTAGTTTTACTTCTGTCTCATGGAGGTCAATATGCGGGAGTCCTGCTATCTGACTTTTAAGCTTTCGCATCTCTATGTTCGCTTTGCGAAGATCGTCCCTAAGAATCGCATTTTCCGTTTCCAGCGAAGCCATCTTCGCTTCCATCGTGCTCTTCTCTTTAAGATTTGCAGAAAGCGGGATGTCTTTCGCTGTTTTGCTGTTGGTCGTCACAAACGTCTCCTAATGTTTCTTTTGCAGCACGCTTCATGGCTTGACGGCAACCTTGATTACACCTCCCACGAAAGGCTGCTCTCGTCAAACTTAACTTTTACTGAAGGCTAGACAGATGCTGGACGCTTCCTTAAGGCTCTTGGTCAACTCCGTGCGGCCACGAAATCGAGAGCAGGAACGCACTCTCCTCTAAGGCGTTGACATCGTGCGAGAGGCCCTTCTCAAGAACCAGTAAATGACCCGCCGGGAGTTCAATCGTTTCCCTGTCGAGTTTGATGAGCAGTCGTCCGCTGAGGACATGAATTGAGATCCTGGCGTCAGTCTTGTGCTCCTGCATCAGCGTTCCGGCCTTCATGACCATCAGCACGATTCTGAAATCGGAATGCTTAACCAGAGTCTTTGAGATCCGCCCATCCTTCACCCAATGCTCTTCCCTGTTTAATTGTTCGATTTCAGCCACGAGATTAAACGTGAGCATCGGGGCGGTCAGACGAGCTGTCATCCCCTCCTGCCCTTTCATGCCATCTGTGATTTCATCGACCTGTTTTGTTGGAACTGTACTCATTGCTTGTCACCTCTCTTCGTTGCAGCCCAGCTATTCTGTTATCAGGATGGGAAATTCTGATCTTTGAAACGCGCGCAGTTTCAAAGATCAGAAGGTTTCTGTTCCCGCGATCCATTCCGTAGGCGAGCAACCCCGCGCGCGTCTTACATGCCCATGCCGCCGCCCATCCCACCGGACATCGTTCCGGGCTTATCATCTTCCTGAATTTCCGAAATGAGAGCTTCAGTCGTAAGCATCAAACCGGCGATTGACGCAGCGTTTTGCAATGCATAGCGCGTGACTTTCGCCGGGTCGATAATGCCTGCGGCAATGAGATCT
>JACCRA010000163.1 GCA_013813825.1 Pyrinomonadaceae bacterium
CAACATCATATACCCGATGTGGATCGCCAGCTAACCCGCTTGTGGAAGGTCGGGAAGGTATTTCTTAACCCGCCCTTAGCTCTTGCTGCCTTTGACTGCGGCTCGCAGTCAAAGGCAACATAGGCCAAAGAAGTTTAATTGCGCGTCCTTTACATTTTAATTTTCGAGTAATGACTAGGCGAACAAGCAAGCTCTTTGAAAGCTTCTTCATCGGCGGCTTTGAATGCTCGACGCACCGCCGCAAGGTTGACCGCAAGCGACTTGATATGATTGCGGCGACGGAACATGAGCGTTACGTCCACGAGGATTACGCGCGTTTACAAGCGCACAACATCCGCACCGCGCGCGAAGGCGTGCGCTGGCATCTGGTCGAAAAATCTCCAGGTGTTTACGACTTCACCAGCCTGTTGCCGATCATCCGCGCCGCGCGCGAGACACATACGCAAGTCATCTGGGACTTATTCCATTACGGCTATCCGGATGATATAGATATTTTTGCTCCACACTTCATCACGAGATTTGTGCGGCTCGCGCGTGAGTTTGCGCGTCTGCTGAAAGATGAAACGGACACCGCGCCGTTCGTCGCGCCCGTCAATGAGATTTCGTTTTTCTCGTGGGCTGCCGCACAGGTCGGGTTTTTTCATCCGTTCGCGCGCGCGCGCGGGGATGAACTCAAAGCCCAACTTGTGCGCGCCGCGATTGCAGCGACGGAAGAACTGTGGGCGGTCAACGCGCAGACTCGCATCGCGCAGATTGACCCGGCTATTAACGTCATCGCGCGCAATCCGCGAGATGCGCGGCAACGACGCACAGCGGAAAATTATCGCCTGGCACAATTCGCGGGGTGGGATATGCTCGGCGGGCGCATCAGGCCGGAGATTGGCGGCGCGGAAAAATATCTCGACATCATTGGCGTCAACTTCTACTCGTACAATCAATGGCAGCATGGCGGGGCGACGATTGATCGCAGCGATGTGCGCTACCGCCCGTTCCGTGAAATGCTCGCGGAAATTCACGAGCGTTACCATCGCCCCATCTTTATCGCCGAGACCGGCATTGAAGACTCCGCACGCCCCGCTTGGCTTGCTTACATCGGCGAAGAGGCGCGCGCCGCCATCAGCGCCGGCGTCGATCTGCAAGGCATCTGTCTGTATCCGATTCTGAATCACCCGGGCTGGGATGACGAGCGGCATTGTCACAATGGGTTATGGGATTACGCGGACGAGCGCGGGGAGCGTGCGATTTATCAACCTCTGGCTGACGAATTGTCGCGCCAGCAAGCACTAGTCCCGCAGATGAATGTCCAGGAGACTGAAAGCTCGTAAGGTTTGTGCAACGTGCGATGCTCAATGATTTCCGCAAACGCTTCGTACACCTATATCAACACGGCATCCCTCCGACGATTTATGTAATCGAAACCGGCGATGGTATTGATGAAATTGATTTGTCGTGATAAAAAAATCCTGACTGCTCCTCCTCATTTACATCTCGCGATCATATTCCGTAAATAATGCGTGTTGACCGTTCAAGTATTCCGCGTCCTGAGTATCCGCGCCCGCAGTTTGTGCGCGGCGAATGGATGAATCTGAACGGCGAATGGGAGTTCGCTTTCGACGATGCGAATGAAGGGCGCGAGAAGAATTGGCATGACGGACGCGCCTTGCCCGCGCGAATCAATGTGCCGTTCCCATATCAAAGCGAGCTTTCGGGAATCAACGACCGAAGCGTTCATGAAGTCGTGTGGTACACGCGCGATTTAGAGATACCGGACGAGTGGAGCGGGCGCGACCTGCTGCTTCATTTCGGGGCGGTGGATTACGCCGCGACGCTGTGGGTTAACGGCCAAGAGGTCGGACATAATCGAGGCGGGCATGTTCCTTTCAGCTTCGACATCGCTCCGTATCTCAAAACCGGGCGGAACCGTTTGACGTTGCGCGTCGCGGACGCCCAAGACCCGCACCAGCCGCGCGGCAAACAATCCGTCACGGGACTCCCGCATGATATTGATTACTACTGCACGACGGGCATCTGGCAGACCGTGTGGCTTGAGCCGGTGTCCGCGATGCGGATTGATGAACTGCAAATCATCGCGCACGCCGCGCGCAGCGTCGTCGATGTTGCGGTGTATCTACACGTCCCATCCGGCAAGTGGCGTGTCGAAACGGAGATTGCGGAAGACGGAAAAGTGGTCGCTCGAGCCGAAGAACGCATTGCGATTGCGACCGGAAAATTTAGCCTCAGCGTCCCTTACGCGAAACTGTGGTCGTCGTCCGCGCCGAATCTTTACGAACTGCGCGTGCGCCTTTACGAAGGCGAAAAATTGCTGGACGAAGTTCAGTCTTATTTCGGAATGCGGAGCATCGAGATTCGCGACGGGCGCGTGCTGCTCAACGGCGAGCGCATTTATTTGAAGATGATTCTCGATCAAGGTTATTGGCCGCAGAGTTATCTCGCCGCTCCTTCTGATGAAGCGTTTCAAACTGACATCGGTTGGACGAAGCTGTTCGGCTTTAACGGCGCGCGCAAGCATCAGAAGATTGAAGACCCGCGTTGGCTCTACTGGTGTGACCGTTTGGGGTTGCTCGTCTGGGAAGAAATGCCGAACGCACGCGCGTGGTCGCCGCAGGCCGAGGAATGTCTCGATGCCGAATGGCGGCGTGCCGTCAGGCGCGATTATAATCATCCGTCGATCATCGCCTGGGTGCCCGTCAACGAGAGCATGGGCTTTCCCGAACTCGGTCAGAAGCATCCGGGGCAGTACGCTTTTCTTGAGCGCATGGTCGCCATCACGCGCCGTTTAGATGCGACGCGCCCGATTATCGATAACGACGGCTGGGAGCATACGGACATCACGGACATCTGCGCGATTCATGACTACACAGCGACCGGTGGCGAGTTACAAGCTCGATACGGCGCGACCACAGCGGAAGGAGAAAATCTCCCTTCAACGGTTTGGATTAGCGGACGCCCGCTCTTTGTGCGCGGCTCGCGTTACCGCGGGCAGCCCATCGTGTTGTCGGAAGTCGGCGGCTTTTTGACGCTTCCGCCGAACGTGCCGGAAAGCCAGCGCGACATGCTCTATCAATTTTACGGCTCGGTTGAGAGCGCGGAAGAACTGTTGTCGAAGTACCGCGACCTGATGAAAGGCATCGCCTCTCTGCGTTTCTTGGCGGGCTTTTGTTACACGCAACTGACCGACATCGAGCAAGAGAAAAATGGACTGTTGACTTATGAGAGGCAGCCGAAAATCTCGCCCGACCGGGTGGCGGAGATACACCG
>JACCRA010000180.1 GCA_013813825.1 Pyrinomonadaceae bacterium
GTCCCGGCGACGCCTTTGACTTTCGCTTCGCCGCCGAGTTTGCCTTCGGTGCCGACCTCGCGCGCGACGCGCGTCACTTCCGAAGCGAAGGAGCCGAGTTGTTCGACCATCGAATTGACGATCTTCACCGAGCGGAGGAACTCGCCTTTGAGCGGCCGGCCTTCCGCGTCGAGCGCCATGCGTTGCGAAAGATCGCCGTTGGCGACCGCGCCGATGACGCGCGCCATCTCGGAAGTCGGGCGCGCGAGATCATCGATCAGTTCGTTAACGGAATTGATCTGACTGGCCCATTCGCCGCCCGCGCCTGAAGAGAGGCCGGCGCGCTGGCCGATCTTGCCCTCCTTGCCGACGACGCGGCTGACGCGCTCAAGTTCTCTGGCCGTCTTCTCGTTCAGTTCGATGATGTCGTTGAGCGTATCAGCGATCTTGCCAGCCTCGCCTACCCACTCCGTCGGCAGGCGCGCTGAGAAGTCGCCCTTTTTGAAGGCCATCAAAGTTTTTAAGAGCAGTTTGGTGTCGAATGTATCGATGTTAAGTGGTTGCACGGGTATCGAAATCCTTCCACGAAAAAATCTTCGGCGACGTTCTCAGTGCCGAAGGAGACTGGCCGGAACGGAAAGCGTTGAATGAGAGACTGTTCGGATCATGCACGGAATTAAAGTGAGACGCACGCCCGCACAAAGCAAGCGACGGGACAGGGAAATCTGCGCCAGCGCGATTCCGACGGGGCGTGGCGCACGTTCAAGCAGCGTCCTTGTTGCCAGACTGACCGCGGGGGCGGCGCGTCCGACTGTCGTTTGAGGGGGGTAGATCATTTATACCGATGTCTGGCGCGGAAGTAAACAAGGGGCAAGAAGAAATAGGATTTCTTCTTGCTTTAAGAGAGACGGGAAAACAATGGACAAGATTCGCAAATAGGCATGGGCTTGAGCGGAGGCTCTATCCGGTTAATCTTGTCAGTCCTGTCTATTCTTCCGGCGATGGATCATCCCTTAGCAGAATAAGAAAGACGAATGGCGAAAGTTCGGTCGCAAGGTGCTTCGACTTTGCCATCACCTGACTTCACCGGATTTTGTCGATAGCCAAAACAATGTGGCCTAAAATCTTTGAAATACGGGCTTAAATGCCTTCTTTTAACTATCCCACGAAATTTTGTGGTTGGCTAAGTTCCTTATTTTCAACAACAGGCTTCGACAAGCATAAAATTTGGCGGAGTCCGGAAATTATAATTCACGCGGTCGGCGTGTCCGCCCTTTCATCCCTCGCCCTTCGCCTTTCCACCGTTCCCTCCCCACGGGGTAAGGCCAAACAGCTTGCGGTGAATCTTGGCGATCTGTTCGGGCGCGATCTTAGGGCGGCGGTCGTAGGTCAGTAGGCCGTTGATCTCCTGCTCAATGTCGGTCAGTTGTGTGTAGCAGAAGCCGGCCACGAACTTGAGCGAGGCGATGCCCTCCATCAGATCGCGGTACCTCTCCAGCATCTCCTCCGCCGTGTTGCACGAGCCGTAGAACTGGTACAACACGTCGCGCTCGGCGAGCGGCACGTCCCGCGGAATCATCAGGAAGCCACCCACTTCAGTGAGCATCACGGGCTGGCCGCGGTAGCGCGAACCGAGGACGAACAGCGGGCGGTCGCCGATCCAGACGTGGGCTGGCAGATCGCCGCCGCTCACGGTCGCCTGATAACGCTCGCGCAGGCGGTCGGCGGTCGGCGTGTAGTCGTGGATGGCACAGATGTCTGTGATATCGGTGTGCTCCCAGCCGTCGTTGTCGATGACGGGGCGGCGGTAGTCGAGTTGGCGCGTCATCGCGACCATCCGCTCGATAAAGGCGTACTGGCCGGGATGCTGCTGGCCGAGACTGGGGAAGCCCCAACTCTCGTTAACCGGCACCCACGCGACGATGCACGGGTGATTATAGTCGCGCTGCACAGCGCGCTTCCACTCGGCCGCCAGCATCTCCTCCGCCTCGTGCGACCACGCACGCGCGTTCGGCATCTCTTCCCAGACGAGCATCCCCAATTTGTCGCACCAGTAGAGCCAGCGCGGGTCTTCGACCTTTTGGTGCTTGCGGGAGCCGTTGAAGCCGAAACGCTTGGTCCACTCTACATCGGCCCGCAGGGCCGTGTCCGACGGCGCAGCCAGATAACTCTCCGGCCAGTAGCCTTGGTCGAGTACCATCGCGAGGTAAATCCGCCGCCCGTTAAGCCAGACGAACCCGTCGCGCAGTTCCACGTCGCGCATCCCGAAATAGGAGCGGACTTCGTCCAAGGCTTGCTCGCCTTCGAAGAGGCAAATCCTGAGATCGTAGAGGTACGGCGATTCCGGGGACCAGAGCTTAGCGAACGGAACGCCCATGTGCATCCGCTCGCTGGCCGTTGTCGTCTCCTCAACCGCGCGGGCCACGACGTCTCCGCCCTCATCGAGCACTTCCACCTCTAAGCGCCGGACGCAGGACGGAGCGTGAAGATGCACTACCAGTTCGAGCATACTCCGGCTGGCGTGCGGCGTGATCTGCAACTCTTCGATCCGCACCGGCGGGACAGGTTCGAGCCAGACGGTTTGCCAGATACCGGTTGTGCAATAGTAATCGATCTCGCGCGGCACACCGGCCGTAGACTGCTTGCCGCGGGGCTGGCGCGGGTCTTGGGCGTCAACGACGCGCAGCGTCAGGCGGTTGTTCTCTGCCTGTAGATACGGGGAGATGTCGAAGCGGAAAGAGACGTGACCGCCTTGATGGTGGCCGACCTCCTGGCCGTTGACCCAGATGGTCGTGCTGTAGTCTACCGCGCCGAAGTGCAGCAGCAAGTCCTGCCCGCGCCATTCGGGCGGCGTCTCGAACGTGCGCGCGTACCAGACGATTTCATGAATCGACTTATCATTAACGCCTGAAAGTTCGCACTGGTAAGGGAACGGCACGATGATGCGGCGCTCAAGCGGCAGGCCATATTGCCAGCCTAGCTCTTGCCCTTTGTCTTCATCATCAAAGGCGAACTCCCACTCGCCGTTTAGGTTCAACCACTGCTCGCGCACGAACTGCGGGCGCGGATACTCGGGGCGCGGCACCTCTGTTTTGGCATTCATCGGCAGAGATTCTAGCGGATGTTGGACTAGGAAGTAACCTTATTTTATGAGCGAAGTCTCGCACTCCCGCCGGCCGTGTCGCCGGTTGGCTTGAAGGGGCGAACGCGCGGCGAGGCGACGATATTTGAAAAGCCTGGCGATCCGCGTCAGGGTGTGGACGCACGCTATTTCCGTCCGGCCACCGCCCGCCGGGCGCGCGGCGACAACTCACCGTCCGACTCCTCCTGTGCAGGCGCCCAGCTCATTTCGCAATCGCGCGCGAAGCGGCCGAGGGCGTCGGATAGCGGCGGAAGCAACTGCCCGCGCTCGCTCGCCAACGCCGCGTAGGCCGGGCGCGCCGCCGGGAGGGCGAAGGACACCATTGACGCGGGCACAACGCCCTCCGCGTCGAGGCCAGCCGCTTGCGCCGCCGCACAGGCCAACTCGAACCACGTCACCGCGCCTTGGTTCGCAAGGTGCCAGACGCCGCGTTCACCGTCGATCAGAAGATCGAGACTCGCGTTGACAAGGTCCGGCACATAGGTCGGCGAAATCACCATGTCGTCCGCTGCCCTGAACTCCCCGCTGCCTGAAGCCAGCGCGCGCAATGCGGCGATGACGAAATTGCACTCATCCCACGGCCCGAAAAATGCGCTCGTGCGAATGACCAGCGCCGGCGGGTGCAGTTCCAGCACGCGCCGTTCCGCCTCGGCTTTGCTCTCGCCATAGACGTTGAGCGGCACGGGCGCGTCGCGCTCGACGTAGGGAGACGGCTGTTGAGCGCCGTCGAAAACGAGATCAGAAGAGAAGGTGACGAGTGCCACGCCGCGCCGCGTGCAGGCAGCGGCGAGCGTAGCGGGACCAGTCGTGTTTTCGCGAAAACATCTGTCGCGATCACGCTCGGCATCGTCTACGCGCACATAACCGGCGGCGTTAATGATGGCCCACGGCTCGTAGTCTGCCAGCGCGATCTCGACTCCGGCGGCATCGGCGATGTCCAACTCCTGTCGAGTGAGCAGTTGGTATGCGAGGCCGCGCCGCTCGCAGACGCGCGCGAAGGCGCGTCCGAGCGTGCCCGTCGCTCCGGTGATGAGAATGGGGCGCAGAGTTTCGCCACGCATGTTGACTCCCTGAGAAGCGTGAGGCGCCCCGCCGTCGTGGATGCCTTTATGCGAGACAGGCCGGTACTGCAAGCGTCCGAGACGCCGCCACCAACCCGGCGAGTCCAGCACCGGGTGGAGGCAGTCGCCCGTACGCGCCAAATCACGCACCGCGCGCGCGAGCGCCGTAGGCCGGGGCGCAGGCGCTCGCAGGTCAAAGAGGCCTGGCTCATAGTGGCCCGCGTCACACGTCATCAGCGAGTCCCAGTCGAACGCACCGAGCGCGGACCACGCAGTGACGGCGCGCACATCCGCGCCCTCTTCCCGCCGCAGGCCCACGGCCGCGTCCCACACTTCCTTGAGCCAGCGCACCTGTTCCTCGCGCGTGCAGCCCAAATGCGCCTCAGTGACGGCGAGCGGCAACTGGTATCGCTCCCAGGCCTCGCGTAGCAGGGCGCGCGGCCCGGCCGTCCCTTCCGCGCAGACGCGCACCGCCTCCACATCCGCGTAAGCGTGCCAGAGGTTGCCGCCGTGCGTGTGCGGCGGATAGCGTGCTAGTCGTTCGTCGAGGAACCGCTCGCTAGTCAAATAATGGTTGCTTCCGATTACGTCCGGCGGGCAATGGTGCTCGACGTGCCACCACAATTCGGCCTCGCCGACGCCGAGGTGCAAGTATTTCCACAATGGGTGTTCAGGTGTGACGCGCCCACACAGCAGATCGAACGTCAGCCAGCGCCGGTCGTTCTCGAACTTCGCTTGGTACTTGAGTCGCCGCGTACTGTAGGTTTTGCCGAGGTCTTCAGTCTGGATCAGCCGGGCGCGCGGATTTATTTCGCGGACGGCGCGCATCGCCAGCACGATGGCGCGGCACTGGTTCAGCAGAACGCGCGCGAACGTCTCATCATCGCGGCCGTGCGGATACCAGTGGCCGTAGAGGCCGCTGAAGCGCGCTGTCGTCAACGGTTCGTTGATCGGGGTCCAGTCGTTCACCCACGGGAAGCGCCCGGCGACGAGGCGCGCGTAGGCGGCGAACTTTTCCGGGAACGCGGGATCGATGAGGCTCGTGTCGCGGGGGCCACTACCGTGGTGCAGCAGTCCGACGATGGAACGCACACCCAATTCACGCAGGCGTCCGAGCCTCGCGTCGGCCCACGCCCAGTCAATTGATGCAGGGCCGTCGGGTGCGGTCCGTTCCCATAGCACGGGATAGCGCACCGCGCTGACGCCCAACTCCGCCAAGAGATCAAGGTCACTCAGTCGCCCGGCGTGACCGCTCCTTTCAAACTGATCGAAATACCGCTCGCCAACCCGATTGACGGTGCATTCAACTCCTGCCCAAACCTCAACCTGAGAGTCGGCAGGCGACTCGAAACGCATAAACATCCTCCGGGAAAAGAGGTTAACGGTTAGTGGTTAGTGAAAGACGGTTGTCCTTTGTCTTCACCCGACTACTAACCTTTAACCTTTAATCTCTCACCTCTGTTTTTACCGCGTCGTTAAAGTCAGCCCGCCGGTTCGCCCGTACTGGTGGCCGTTACCGTTGCCTTGACCGTTGCCTTTGAGCGTCGCGGTGGCGTGCATAACGAGCGCCTGCGAGCGCTTAGTCGCTCCAGCGAGCTTGCCGTAAACCATGAGAGACTGCGCCACGATTTGATCCATGTTGTAATACTTGTAAGTTGCCAGACGCCCGACGAAATGCACGCTCGGCGTCTCGTCGGCCAGCACCTTGTACTTCGCGTACAGATCGGCGTTCTCCTTGCGCGGCACTGGATAATACGGATCGCCCTCGGCTTGCGGAAACTCATAGACGATGCTCGTCTTCGCGTGCTCTTGACCGGTCAGGTATTTGAACTCGGTGATCCGCGTATAGAGATGCTCGTTCGGGTAGTTGACGACCGGCGCGGATTGGAACCGCGCGGTTGAGTGCGTTTCGTGCTTAAATTCCAGCGAGCGGTACGGTAGTTTCCCGTAGCGGTAGTCGAAGTAAGCATCAACTGGTCCCGTGTAGATCATTTCGCGGAACGGGATGTCGCGCTCGATCTCCCGGTAGTCGCAATTCAGCATGATCTTGATGTTCGGCGAATCCAGCAGCCGCTCGAACATGCGCGTATAACCATGAAGCGGCATCGCCTGATACGTGTCGGTGAAATAGCGGTCG
>JACCRA010000219.1 GCA_013813825.1 Pyrinomonadaceae bacterium
CTTTTCGCCCACGCCGTCCACCATTTCCAGCCCGCCGCCGGCAACGAATTTCGCCAGATCATCGAGCGAAGAGATTTTGAACTGTTGATGGAGCGTCCCGGCCGTCTTGAGGCCGATGCCGCTCACGTCTAACAGGTCAAGCACGCTTTCGGGCGTCTCGGCAATCAGCTTCTCGTAAGCCGCGAACGTGCCGCGCTCAACGAGTTCAACGATCTTGCCGCTAATCGCCTTGCCGACACCGGGCAACTCCCGCAAGCCTTTGACACCCTCTTCGCGCGCGATCTCGCGGAGCGGCGTCGGCCACGTCGCGATCACTTCCGCCGCGTTGTGGTACGAGCGCACGCGGTAGCGATCCTCGCCACGGATTTCCATCAATTGCGCCATCCGCTCGAAGCGGTGGGCCATCTCTTCGTTGTCCATAATTCAGGTGTCGGGTATCAGTCGCCGGGAGTCAGGTTAAATTTCTACCGCCGCATGGTTTCAAGGGTCAGTCCGTCGCCTTGAGGATTGGCCGGCACCCGAAACCTGACACCCGACACCCATTTACGAGGCATCTGAACGGGCGTTATGATACTCTAACTAAACTCTCAGGAAATCCATTTATTTCGAGGAACAGGATGAAAAGCAACAGACTTTTAAGCATCGTGCTGGCCGCGTTTGTGCTGGCGACGCCGTTTGCCGGAATGTCGGTGCGGGCCGACGAAGGAATGTGGCCGTTTAATCAGGTGCCGCGCGAGGAGATTAAGCGCAAGTACGGCTTTGAGATCACGGATGAGTGGCTGAAGAAGGCACAACTTGCATCAGTGCGCTTTCCCAACGGCTCAGGCTCTTTCGTTTCTCCCGAAGGGCTGGTCTTAACCAACTACCACATCATCGAGGACGAGGTCGGGAAGCTCTCGACCGCCGAGAAGGACTATGCCAAGACAGGCTTCGTCGCGCGCAGCCGCGGCGAAGAGTTGAAGATGCCGGGCTACGAGTTGCTTGTGCTCCAAAGCATTGAGGACATGACCGAGAGCGTCAACGCGGCGGTGAAGGCCGGCATGTCAGCAGCGGACGCCGCCGCCGCGCGCCGCGCCGCCGTCAGCAAGATCGAGGCGGACTCGAAGGGAGCGACCGGTTTGCGGAGCGATGTGGTGACGCTTTATCAGGGCGGGCGCTACAATTTGTATCGCTATAAAAACTACACCGACGTGCGGCTCGTCTTCGCGCCAGAGTTTCAGGCCGCGTTCTTCGGCGGCGACCCGGACAACTTTGAGTTTCCGCGCTTTAACATCGACATGGGGCTGGTGCGCGTTTATGAAAACAATCAGCCGCTTAAGATTGAGAATTATTTCAAGTGGTCTAAAGAGGGCGTAAAGGAAGGCGATCTCGTGTTCGTCTCCGGCCATCCCGGCTCAACCGAGCGCTTGAACACGGTAGCGCACCTCGAATTTTTGCGCGACACGGGACTGCCGCGCATTCTCCGCTCGTTGGAGCGTCGCCGCGAGGTACTCAAGAAATACATGACCGGGGGCGAAGAGCAGACGCGCCGCGCGCAGAACGAACTGAACTCGACCGAGAACAGCATTAAGGTCGTCAAGGGCCGCGTCGATGGCTTCAAAGACCCTTCGCTCATCGAGCGCAAGCAGAAGGCCGAAGCGGCCTTGCAGAAGTCCGTGCTCGCGGACACCAAGCGCAAAGGCGAATACGGCGACGCTTGGGAGCAGATCACGAAAGCCCGCCGCAGCCTCGTCGCCTACGAGCGCGACCGCCGGATGCTGGAACTGGCCGCCGCTTTTAACACGCAACTCTTCAGCGTCGCTCGCAGCATCGTGCGCCTCGCCGCCGAGAGCGGGAAGCCGAACGCCGAACGCTTGCCAGAATTCACGGACGCGCGCCGCTCCTCTTTGGAGACGGCGCTCTACTCGCCCGCGCCCTTCTACGACGACTTCGAGAAGTTGAAGCTCGCCGACTCGCTGGCCTTCATGCAAGAGGTTTACGGCGCACAGCACTCGCTGGTCAAAACAGTCCTCAAGGGCAAGACGCCGGAGGCGCGGGCGGCTGATTTGATTGACGGGACCAAGCTCAAAGACATTGAGTTTCGCAAACAACTCGTGCAAGGTGGAGCGCAGGCGATCAGTGCGTCGAACGATCCGTTGATCGAGTTGGCACGCTCAACCGACGTCGAGGCGCGGGCTTCGCGCAAGCGTTACGATGAAGAAGTGGTCAGCGTCGAGCGCGGAGCCTACGCCAAGATCGCGCGGGCGCTCTTCGAGCAGGAGGGGACCAAGCTCTACCCCGATGCCACTTTCACGCTTCGCCTCTCCTACGGCGCGGTCAAGGGCTACGCCGAGGACGGCAAACCGGTAGCCCCGTTCACCACGCTCGGCGGCCTTTATGAACGGTCGCAGAAGTTCAACCAAAAGTTTCCGTACAACCTCGCTCCGCGCTGGGCCGAGAAGAAAACTGGTGTCGAACTGAAGACGCCTTTCAATCTCGTCACCACGAATGACATCATCGGCGGCAACTCCGGTTCGCCGCTCTTCAACAAAAACCTGGAGTTAGTCGGGCTGGTGTTTGACGGCAACCGCCAGTCACTCGTCGGCAACTTCTATTACGACGAGTCGATCAACCGCACCATCGCGGTGGACGCGCGCGGAATGCTCGAAATCCTCGACGACATCTTCGACGCCGACAACCTTGTTGATGAGTTAACCTAGCAGCGGACGTTTAATGACGAAAAGTGGGCGACGGCATACCTAATGC